>NZ_BAABFL010000215.1:0-971 GCF_039540975.1 Kistimonas scapharcae | reverse complement strand
GCGTTTTGTGCAAAAACTGTACTCTGTTGCCAAAAGTACGGCCAGCTTGCTCACATTCCCAAGGTTAAGCGGGATTTAAGGCGATATATGTATGCTTGACGATTCTGACCGTCAGCAAATGGTTATGAATTTTTTAATACGTGAATTCGTTTCACATGACAGCTGTCTGTCGATATCTGGCCGGAGTCGTCCCTTCCCAGCGCCGGAAAGCACGATTGAAACTACTGGTATCGTGGAATCCTAACTGCCAGGCAATTTCTCCCAGCGAGGGATCAGACTGCTTCAAGAGCCGACAAGCCTGCTCATGACGAATGCTGTCCAGCAGTTGCTTGTAGCTATGCCCTTTCTCACTCAACTTACGTCGCATGTTACGCACACTCATGTTTAATGCTGCCGCCACCCGCTCCTGATTCGGTTCACCATAGGGCAGCAGCTCACAGATTTCACTGCGAACCCGGTCAATAATATCAGCGGCCTGCATGCGCGCCAGATAACCGGAAAGTACTTCGCCATTGACCCTCGCCAGTTCCGGGTTGGCTGTCAGCAGAGGGTAGTCGAGAATTTTACCGTTAAAGATAAGGCTGGTTTCATCACTATTGAACGTGACAGCGCAGCGCAGAAATCGCTCGTAGGGCGTTTTATCGCGGGGCTCTGGTCGCCTCACACAAACACCGACGTATAACTCCGCCGGCACATCAAACGTCCAGCTCCCCATATTCACTGCACAGGCCAGAAAAGCATCCATGGATTCATAAGAGGGATCTGGCTGCCCTTCGGGAGTTTTGAAGATCATGTGCAGATGACCATTCTCTTCCCGCGTTTCCAGCACCACCGCCGTACTGATCACCCGCGAAAAGCGCTGCATGATGGCAACCGCTTCCCGCAGCGTACCCTTAACTCCCGCTTAACGATCTGAAGAAGTAAGGCTAAATTGAATGAAGAGAGCGTCCCCTGTGCTCTTCAGGCAAAAT
>NZ_BAABFL010000214.1:0-966 GCF_039540975.1 Kistimonas scapharcae | reverse complement strand
GGGTCATTGATTACTCACTGACCACCCCCTGTTTAAGTTGGAAATTTCAGAAGAGGCGACAACTATGCTGGCACAGGGGGGTATCAAACAACAATTAGTTTTAGCCAAAAAACACAGTGTAGCGCTGGCAGAAGCGGCCCCTCAATTCGAACCAGAGACGAGCGAAGAATGCCAGAAGTTCTTTAAGTACAGTAAAAGATATCTATTTAATGGCGAAGGAAAAAGCGTGCTTGAACAATGCCTGTCTCCAACCGTCGCCGCTACCATGAAACAAGGTCTACCTGATATACCGGTGAAGTACTTTCTCCCTAATTACCCTTCATCGTTCGTCGCACTCAATCAAACACATCGTATGACAGATGCAACACATATACCTGACCCAAAAACAGGAACCGATGAACGCCATGTTGAAGAAATGGAAGAGATAGATGACCAGGCCGATGTGGAGGGGCAGGAAGGAATGACCGCGACGGCAAAGACGGTCAAGATACCTTTCAATCCCAACAGTGAGTTGCATAAAACCATGATTATTCTTTCGCGACTCAATGATATGTATCGATCAGTCAGTCTTGCCATCACTGAACATGCTTCCCAATTGGCAGGAGAAGAGAGGTACGAGGAATCCACTCGTCTGCTTGAGCAAGTTGAAATGATCAAGGAAAAGATCAAAACCATTGACCTCAATATCCTGGCATTGATGCATGCCCTGATGAAAAAAGAGTGGCCAGAGCATTTTTTCGAGGGTTCTTACCAGCATGTTGTGATTATCGATGAGCAAGGTAAAAGCTGTTTGAATCTCGACTCTTACCAACCCAGACGTGGCTACCTGGATAAGGAACCATTAACGCCCGTTGGACCACTTTGATGCAATTAACAGAAATGATCTAGGAGCTGTTGACGTTTCACATTGGTAACCAGACAAAAGCACAAGCCAGAGCTACGACACTGACAAAGTTTCGCTTTAGC
>NZ_BAABFL010000213.1:0-933 GCF_039540975.1 Kistimonas scapharcae | reverse complement strand
TTCCCGTTCAGAGGAGCTACACGACAAAGTCATCGGAGAGTTCATCTCCAGAATGTGGTATCAACCGGTTTGAAACATGACCTGCTTTTTCAGTTTCTGGCTTTTACCCTGATCACGCTGTTGCTGACACCGTCCGGTGACACTGTGCTGGGTGCACATCAAATCGCCTTTAATCTATCAACGCTTCCCATGGGGATAATATCCGGTATTGGCATTGCAACCAGTATTCGGGTGGGGCAGGCGATGGGTGCAGGAAACCGGAGACAGGCTCGTTTCAGCGCGCAAACCGGTATTTTGATGACTCTCTCTGCGGCGATATGCATTGCGTTGATGATCTATTACAACCGGGCATGGATCACATCGCTCTATACCAATGACATACGGATCATTGCACTAGCCAGCCAACTGCTGCCACTGGTCGCGCTATTCCATATCGTTGACAGCCTGCAGGGGGCTACCAATGCAGCACTGAGAGGCTACAAAGATACACGCACCTCTATGATGATTGTTCTCTCATCATTGTGGGCAATTGCATTGCCACTGGGTTCCGTTTTGGCATTGAAGGACTGGTTGCTACCTGCCCAGGGTCCCACCGGATTCTGGATTGCATTGTGTATTGCTCAATGTTTCACTCTGATTTTCGTGCAACGTCGGTTCCTGAAAATCTCACAGGATGAAGACATCGCATCAGCCAGTATTGCAACGATTCCTTAAACCGTTACCCACATAAAACAGAAAAAAATCTGCTGCATAACAGGGAGGTTATGCCAAATCATTGAATGCACTTCCCAAGAATATAGCGGGAAAGAAAAACCATCTCATTATCAACACAGGCACCAAGTACAAAACAATTCCTGATTACCACTGTGGCTCAGCCAGCTTGAGAAGCCTTGCTGGCATGGGGCAGGTTCGCGCAGCCATGTAACCCAGCCT
>NZ_BAABFL010000212.1:0-925 GCF_039540975.1 Kistimonas scapharcae | reverse complement strand
GTCATTGATTACTCACTGACCACCCCCTGTTTAAGTTGGAAATTTCAGAAGAGGCGACAACTATGCTGGCACAGGGGGCTTTCAAGGTCACACGGCATGCTACTTTGAGAACTTTCTGTAATCCATGGAATAAAACTGGGGTTGTCACCAAACATGCTTACAAAGTTATCTTTTAGGGCTGATTTAACTTTACCTACTAAGAATTTAAATTCATATTCTTCCGCTTCAAGTTCTTTACTTTCCTGTGACTCTATCAGTTTTTCAAGATCGACTTCGGTAGCCTCTGGTACACTTTCACCAACCCCCTCCACGCTTTCGTGCACTTCTCCAAAACCTACTCCGCCGACTGCACCGAGAAAAAGGTCAGGGTCATCAGTGACTTCAAGCGACAGTTTTGACGCCTCGGGCAACTGCTGGATGGCTGTCATTTCCGACAGGTATTTCTCGTCTGAGGATTCAACAGGTATCGGTAACGCCGCCTCAGGCTCATCTGAATGCAATCCAACAGCTCTAAGCCCTAGAGATATATCCGTAATATCTCCACCTTTTTCTGTATCAAAGGTTCCTTCTGATGAAGTCATTTCCCGAGTTTTTCGCCCAAGAAAAACCTCTTCGGTTTTCTTCTGATATTTACTTGCTTCTTTTGCTTCCTCATCAAGACTACTAAGTGATAGAGACTTCCGTGAAACAGAGAATGGTGGTGTTGACATTGATAAATCCTTTTTGAAATTACTCCTTAACTGTAAAAGGCTAAATGTTTTAATATGAAAAATATAATAACAAGCCTGTTAAAATTAATAACTAATTCCATATATCCTGAGACAGAATATTATACTGCAATCATTTTCCTGATTACCACTGTGGCTCAGCCAGCTTGAGAAGCCTTGCTGGCATGGGGCAGGTTCGCGCAGCCATGTAACCCAGC
>NZ_BAABFL010000211.1:0-913 GCF_039540975.1 Kistimonas scapharcae | reverse complement strand
TTTTGCCTGAAGAGCACAGGGGACGCTCTCTTCATTCAATTTAGCCTTACTTCTTCAGATCGTTAAGCGGGAGTTAAGGTTTTAGTAAATGTCTAAGCCAGATCTGTGCTGCAGAATGTTCACAGCGTGGATGCCATATCATCGAATAATCAAAGGGCTTGAAGTTGAAGGGGAGGGGCTTGATTACCAGTTGATGCTGGTCGGCGGCCAGGTATGCAAGATCTGCTGGTACTGTGATGATCAAAGGCATGGCTTCAATAATGGCAAGGGCAGCTTCCAGATGGTAGGCACGGAGCACCATCCGCCGTTCTGGATATCCGCGCAGGGCGTCATCTATTAATGACTTTACACCGTCACTTACGGCAATCATTGCATGGGGGCAGGAAAGGTAGTCCGTCAATGTTAAAGCGTTGGACGCTTGTGGGTGGTGCTTTGACAGTAGGCAGAAAACACTGACTAGTCCCAAGATCTCCTGATGTAAGGGGGTAACTGAATCTGTTGGGCGGCATAATGCAATGTCGCAACCGCCTGTCGTTAGTTGGGTCAGCAAATTGTCATGATGTAATGGCACGAATTCCAGTGAAACCCCAGGTGCTTCGCGATAAATCCTGGGTAATGCAAACGGCAGGATAGTTTGCATTACATAATCGGTTGTGGCTATGACGAAGCGCTGTTGGCATAACTCAGGCTTGAAGCGCTCTGGTGAGAGCAGCTTTCTTAGTGCTTCCAAAGGATCGTGTAATGATTGCTGCAGCTGCAGGGCTCGTTCTGTCGGAATTAATTTTTGTCCGTTACGTGTAAATAGAGGGTCGTTCAGCAATTCACGCAAGCGCTGCGTATTCTGGCACAACTTGAACACCGATTCTGGTAACTCTTGAACACCCATTCTGGTAAGTCTTGAACACTGATTCTG
>NZ_BAABFL010000210.1:0-911 GCF_039540975.1 Kistimonas scapharcae | reverse complement strand
TTTTGCCTGAAGAGCACAGGGGACGCTCTCTTCATTCAATTTAGCCTTACTTCTTCAGATCGTTAAGCGGGAGTTAAGGTATCTACCTTGTGCTATATTCTTGATCTTTTCGCAGACACTGCGTCCTTGAGCAGCGGTTTTGATCAATGTGCACTCAACAGCAATGCCCATAAATGGCCCAAAGACAAGGCCTGCAATGCCGCCACCAATGCACCCACCTACTCCGGCGCACATAAAGGCTGCAATGCGATTAACCCCTCTGTCTTTTAGCGACGTATATATCTTACCTGTTGCGACTACTGTGCATGCTCCAGTTACCAATAACATCATAGCCGTTAATACGACCGGAGTTGCAACAATAATGGCTACAACTTTGACAATACTGATCAGATAGCTGCCTATAGAACGGCGTTGAAGGCGTTGGGCACTGGCCTCAAATTGTTCTCTTCCCGCTTGCAGCTCGTCTGGAACTCTATCTCTTTCAAGTATGTTGTCGACATTCACTTGCATTATGTCGACAACATGATCGACTTGGTCTTGGATCTGTTGGAGTCTTCTGCTACCGTCGTTGTCAGCGCCGGGAGACATTCTCCCAGGGGTGTCTCCGAGTGGCATATCGCCAACAGTGCGATGACCAAGCTTTGGGCTGCTCTTGGAGGAGGTACTGGAACGGTCAATTGATCGAGGATCTACCCTCAAATTAACCTGATTCGCTAATTCCATATAAAATCTCCTTATATGACTTGAACGTTATGAATACAGTTCTATTGGTTTGAATGGTGATAATATACAAATGTAAATCGAATGGCTGAAATTTAATATATAGACATTCCTGATTACCACCTAACATAAGCCATTCTCCCGTCTAAACTTACGACACTGGTTTTCCTTGGGTTAGGAGACGTGTCATG
>NZ_BAABFL010000209.1:0-908 GCF_039540975.1 Kistimonas scapharcae | reverse complement strand
TACGATAATCTGATTAGATTATCATCTCACACAGGTCATTTTGGATCGGTGAAAGGTGGACATTTTAAATCGGTGCTGACACTAACTGCCTTTCTATGAAGCCTGAAAAGCTCTTGCTGGTTTTTAGTCGGTAATAATGGGTAAGATCGAATTCAACTGTAGTTACAGCCATGGCAGCATCAAAAGGTGATTTGTACTCATAGAACAATGATGGAAAATAATTTCGAGATCCGTGATGTTTCATTAAACAGGTTTCAATAATTAACATTGTTTGTCTTTTAAATGAATTACTGCTTTTTAGATTTCGTGATTTGAAAAAAATATTAATTTTAACGCATGGGTTAATTATTTTTGAAAGATTGGTAATATCTGTTTTTTTTAATGCCTGTTTAAAATCTTCAGGTAATTCATGGTTGCTGTCATCCGTTAGCGAAGATAAATGGGATTCACATTCTAATCTATAAGATTCATGATTCGATGTTGGTTGTTGAGGCTGCTCATCGGTAGTTAAGAGTTTCAATAATTCTTCTGAAAAATAAGGTTTTTTACCTGTTACTGCCAATGGATCATGCTTGGCTAAAGAGGTTGTAGCATCTACAGTGGATACTTGTTCAGGCAGAATATGTCTGCCAGTGGGTAGGGCAGTCCTTTTGGTGTCAGTAGCTTCTTCTGTGTCGTAGTATTCATCGTCAGAATCAGATGATGAATCTGAAAGTAAAAGATCAGTATCAAAGTCTATATGAGGTTTTTCGACTAATGCTGCTAATTTGTTTTGTATATCTACCTTCCACTGAGCATCAATAGGGTTATCATCCAGATAAATGGTGGTAAGTACTCAAAAACTCCTGTGCAGACCACATGGCAGCCAGCATGAGGCGTATTCGATAATATTTGCCAGTCTCGGAATT
>NZ_BAABFL010000208.1:0-904 GCF_039540975.1 Kistimonas scapharcae | reverse complement strand
GGCATCCCAGAGAAGCTCCAGTAGTTGTGGCTGGGTAACAGCGCAGCCATGATGTTGCATCAAAACAAAAGCCTGTAGCTGTGTAAGCGCTCGGGGAACACCATCTACCATCTTTCCATCTGATCCGGATACTGGAAGTCTGTCATTCATCCGGGAGGCTCCATGTCCGCAAAACGTGATTTCTGGTTTCAGCACATCAACGCCTGGCAAGAGAGTGAGTTGAGTCAGGTCGACTATATCCGTCAGCATAACCTGTCCCCAAAGTCCTTCGGTTATTACCGTCGTCGGTATTTCCAGTCCCAACCTGCTGAAATGGAGGATCCAACGCACACGCCACTGCTGCCGGTCCAGCTTGAGGATGAGTCAGATATTCAATCCGAACACAGAAACTGTATCATTTTGACGACACCTAACAGCTATCGTATTGAGCTGTCTCACGGTTTTGATACTGCGACATTGCAACGGGTCATCAGGGTGCTGGAGTCAGCATGATCGGTGATACCTCCCACCTCAATGTCTACCTTGCCCCCGGAGCCACGGATATGCGCAAGTCCATCGACGGGCTTGCCCTGATGGTCAGCGAAAGCCTCTGTCTTGATCCCTTCTCCGAGAGCCTGTTCGTGTTCTGCAACCGGGGACGGGACAAGCTCAAGATCCTGCACTGGCAGACCAACGGTTTCTGGCTCTATTACCGTCGGCTGGAGAAAGGCCGGTTCCACTGGCCGAAACAGGGGCAAAATGCCAAAGCCATCACGCTGAGCCGCCGTGAGCTGAACTGGCTGCTGGACGGCCTGCCCATTGACCAAAAGGCTGCGCACCCGGTGCTCCGTTACCAGACCGCCGCCTGATCACCATTGCCATGACCTGCTGCAAGACAATGGTTTCCTGTTTTGCCGGATACTGT
>NZ_BAABFL010000207.1:0-899 GCF_039540975.1 Kistimonas scapharcae | reverse complement strand
TTTCCCGCTCAGAGGAGCTACACGACAAAGTCATCGGAGAATTCATCTCCAGAATGTGGTATCAACCGGTTTGAAACATGACCAAGTTATCAGTTTACGTATGTCTGTTTTGGTTTAAGTGGAAGCATCTTGTTATTACCCGCTATGCCTAACCAGTATGTTTATTAAGGAACTGTATCCCTATTAAGCAGTCTTTTGAGTAAGGAAAGCCATTCTGAGTGTAATGTTTTTCTTGTTTTCAATGTGCCTCATTTTCAAGGTCTTTTGTGTTTTTCACTAAAGGGGTTAAGTAATGGATAGAGATCAAAATTATGTTTTTTACGGGTGTTCCGCTTTATCAATGGGCTGGAATTGGTATCTGGACGGCTATGGATGTCTTGGTTTGGGGAAAGTCGTTCTGGCATGTGTTTTTTGCTTTGGTTATCGCGTTGAAAAAGCAGAGGCTGACAATGTTTACAGCCAGCATAAAGGGGCACTTTTTGTCGGGCAGTATTTAGTTCAAGCCGCTGAAAGTGTCAGTATTGATGGTCGTACAATATATATAGTAGAGGGTAGACGGGAAAGAATTGAGAGTGAGCCTGTTCCAAGGCCGACTTCGAAGGAGGATGAGATTCCTGGCAAGTTGGCGACAGCTTCTTCTGGAGTATTGGCCGGCCATGCTGAGATAACGACCAGAAAAAAAGGTCTTGATCGTATGGCTATCTTGCAAAAGAGTTTTGGTTTTTTTCTTCATGTTGAGGTTTCATTAGGAAATTTTTATGAGGTGATTAAATATCTCGGGAAATACTTTGAGGCAATTCGTGAAGGGGTTTCAGAGGCGGTGTTTAGCTTAAATGTGGTTTTACCCAGTGTTTTGAAATCCTTTCTAATAACCCATCTTCTGAGAAGATTTCAGTCTT
>NZ_BAABFL010000206.1:0-888 GCF_039540975.1 Kistimonas scapharcae | reverse complement strand
CAGGCGGTAATGGGAACATGGGGATGAGCTTAGGCGGCAGAACGTGAAATCGCCTTATGTACCGGTTTTTGAGTACTTACACTGAAGCTTGTCCTATGAGTATCAAGAAATTGACGCGTGTCGACTTCAATGTTCTCCAGACAGCTTATTATACTTCTGACATTTGACTCGTAGAGTTCTACGCGTGGCGTTTGGAAAAAAACAGATAAACCATGAGGAGGTATTAGTTTCAGTGTATAAAAGATCCTTTTCGTCATGGTCTCAAAAGCCTCGGCATATCTAGATAAAGCGGATTTCTTTAGATTTCTACAGCCGTTCAGTCTTTCAAACAGTGTCTGCAGTTGAATTTCCGCCACGGAATCGGGGATCCTGATTGCTGCTAAAAGTGGCAAAACGTTTATGAATGCATGAACGGTATTGTCGACCTTACTCAGGAAATGGCGGTATTCTGAAAAGGCTTCATCAACCTCTGAGATATAGTTTACAGGAGATAGCTTTGCTCCTGGGAGTAACAGCATTTCATCCCATAGGGTATTAAGACTGCAGCTGCGGCTGCTTATTGAGGTAGGTGGTGTTAGGCTCTCAGTGTCGCTTCCAACATCACATCTGGCAATACACTCGCTGATGCAACGGCAACAGAATATGTAGCGGATGCAACTTGCTATACATTCAATACATGTCGTGCAGTAATGGGCCAACCTGGACCAGCCAGCTATTGGTGTGTTCATTAACCGTGTCTCCCATGAAGCGATCTGTTATTTGGCTGCGGATAAAACAACGTAATGTCGCTGTTGAAATGTAAATATTACCTGATTACCACCTAACATAAGCCATTCTCCCGTCTAAACTTACGACACTGGTTTTCCTTGGGTTAGGAGACGTGTCATG
>NZ_BAABFL010000205.1:0-874 GCF_039540975.1 Kistimonas scapharcae | reverse complement strand
GCTTAATCCCGACAGATCTTCAGCTGATCAACTTAAGAAAGCGGCTTGAGTTGGGGCGACAACTATGTTGACAAACACCGAGATTCCATAGGCAAGATTGAGGCGACAGGTTTGTTGTCGCAATGTCCGCCATTAAATCATCGTAACGGGAGTATTGCATTGCTTTGCACAGGAGTAATGGAGAAAAAGAAACGCCACCTCCATCTGCCTTACAAGCCAAAGTGACCACTGGCTATGAACGTCGAGAACCAGGCATCCCTTCATCAACGCCTGATTGAACTCACCAGCACATCCTTTGAGCGTTACATAGCACAGTATGCTCACCAGACATTCCTCAACACTAACAAGCCTATGGACAGAAAGAATGACGACCATCGTGTATAGAGTGATGTTTCTCCTATTCCCCAATGGTTTGAGCGAAATTTCAACATTTACAACGACGTCTTATTTAAAAAGCACAAAGCGATGAATCAATGTTGATCAGGCCGTTTGCCATTGACTACCGACTGGTAGAGGTAGCCGCCCACATACAGACTGACACTTAAGATCAGCAATACGAGTACCCGAACCATTGAATTCGCACCAGACAAGTCAAACAGGATGACCTTGAGTGCAGCGATGGTAAAAATAATAAGCGCTGATTTGCCAACTGTTTTATCTTTAACAACCAATGCCAATAACAACAGTACAACGCCATACACCGCCCACACTGCGGACAAATAAATGTCTTCCTGTACCCATTCAACCATGCAGGCAATAAAACCCAGATGGCCAGCATATAGCATTAGCGCGGCGTTGAGTCTGTAGAAAAACGTCTGGAAGCACTGGCAGTCCCCGGCATAGCAGATATCCTTTAGAAATCTGCCCCAGAGTT
>NZ_BAABFL010000204.1:0-873 GCF_039540975.1 Kistimonas scapharcae | reverse complement strand
GCTAAAGCGAAACTTTGTCAGTGTCGTAGCTCTGGCTTGTGCTTTTGTCTGGTTACCAATGTGAAACGTCAACAGCTCCTAATAAGTGCAGGGGATCGTTATGCCTTTTACTAATGATACGACCTGCCTCTCTTTCTGTTATACCAAGCATTCCATGTGATGACCTTCGAGCAGATTCGATAAGTACAGGATCATCAGGTTTAATCTGGCGGCATTCGCTAATAAATTCATCCGCTGTTTTTTTAAGAATTCCCAATAGTTTGATGCACAGATTCAGTGCCGTTTGGTCATCGGTATCTCCTCGCCTATCTACTTCAGCTCCCATACCCAGAACGGTTTCAACTATATCTGGTTGGCCTGTCTCAATAGCCTTAAGAAGAATGGTTAGTTTTAGTTTGTCCGTTCTCATATTCATGGTTTCATGAGAATGGGGGTGCTGTTTTAGAAGATCAAAGCTGCGTCGGTCTCCATGATTCACCACTTCAATCAGGGAAAATAATAAAGCAGACTCTGATGTGTCAGAGAGAAGGTCTACTTTGGCGCCAGCCTCCAATAAAGACTGCACATGATCAGGATGATTGCACTGGGTATGCCAGACAAGCTGTGGTGGTCTTCTTGGCACCCCACCATACTGGACTCCAATGTTGATTCTTCGGTTTGGGTGTTTGAGATCAGGTGCTCGATTCATAACAGCTTCATCAATCATCTGAAGCAAGGGGACATGATATTCATGTTTCTTTTCATCAATACAGCCAGGAAAACAGTTCTCCGGGCGAAACAGGTAAGAAAAAATCGTAAGTACTCAAAAACCGGTACATAAGGCGATTTCACGTTCTGCCGCCTAAGCTCATCCCCATGTTCCCATTACCGCCT
>NZ_BAABFL010000203.1:0-866 GCF_039540975.1 Kistimonas scapharcae | reverse complement strand
GTAGGGTGCCACATAATCCGCCAGCTTCTTTACATTTTTCTTCGGCTTGGTGCGGGGTAACATACGGGTGATGAACTCCGGGTATTGCTCCCTGAGCCGTTCCAGCACCTTCGGTTTAACCTTGATGACAAACTCGCCGTTGTCGTCTTTCTTGAGTCCGTCCAGACGCTCAAGCAACGCACGGCGTTCAAGGTAAAGTTTCCCTGCCTGGGCAAGCAGCTCCTCGGTATCTCTCAGCCGTTCCTTCCGGTGATTGTCGGCCTGCCCCAAGGTGTACTCGTTCTTGCCTTCGATGAAGAAGATACGGTCAGACGCCATGGGGTTGTGCTCGCCAATACCGGCATCCAGCTTGGGGAAGTAACCCTGCTCCATCAACAGGCCGAGGGCATGATGGTAGGCAGCGGCATAGTCATCCAGCTTGTGCATCTCGTCACGGCCAGACATCAGTCCTTTGCCCAGTGACGCCAGATCAGCCAGCCGCAGCTCAATATCCACCAACTCGCCGGTCTTGGGATCGAGGCGGAAGAAGGTGCCGAGCTTTCTGGCCTCGTGCTGCTTCTTCTGGATATTGTGCTTGTTGCTGTCCAGAGTACGGTTGATGATCTGGGCACCGCGACGGGCTGTACGTATCTGGTTGTGAATCGCTTTCTGGGGGTCGCGGGTCCGGAACCGCTTGACTGCATCATCATCCATCGGATCACTGGCAGACAGGGCTTCAGGCTTCTGTTCTTCTTCGAGGTACCAGAGATTCGCGTCTTTGTCGTGCTTGACGGTGAAGTGTGAATCCGGATATTCACGGTTGCGGTAGTTCGCATTCATCCGTGCCAGAGGTTCGCTGTCAAAGGTGCGGATACCCGCATATGTCT
>NZ_BAABFL010000202.1:0-849 GCF_039540975.1 Kistimonas scapharcae | reverse complement strand
TTTGCCTGAAGAGCACAGGGGACGCTCTCTTCATTCAATTTAGCCTTACTTCTTCAGATCGTTAAGCGGGAGTTAAGGTTTTTATGCCTGATGTGCTCTGTTGCCAAAATGTTGCAGACCTGATACCCGTTGGTAGTGGGGGGTGTTGAAAATGGGCCAACCATACCAGTGAGGATGTTTGATCAAGACCTCTGAGCCATTCCACATATAATTATAAAAAAGGTAGCCGCCATAAATGGTTCCTTGAATAATAGGGAATACTAGCTGTTTGGTAAAACTGACAGTCATAGTGAGAAGCGTGCAGATGCTCCAGCAAGGGCAGCAAATATAATAGGCTTCGATTGGACAGTCGCAATCAAGACAACAAAAATTAAAGACAGTACTGACACCATAAAGAGACAGAACGATACCACTAATCAATCCATAGACAACACCGAATAGCGTCCCGGCGATAACGACCAGTGGTGTAGCGATATAGTTTAGTGGTTCACAGCAGTAGTCAGATTCTGCCAGGGTTACAACTCTTTCAGGGGTCTCGCTATAGGCCGGGGCTAAGCCTTCTGATGGATATGGCATCATAAAGTTTGGCAAAACGGTTCGAGTTGGCCGTCCGTAGTAATTGGGCGGGGGGGCAGCACTATATTCAGGTGCCTCATACGGGGGTGGGGGAAGATTTGTTTCTTCTTCATCAATGGCTCCATTGTATGCGGGTGGTGGAAAATTGAACATTATCTCTCTCATTATCAATAAGCTAGGGTGCGATTAGTTACCTTAAATCCCGCTTAACCTTGGGAATGTGAGCAAGCTGGCCGTACTTTTGGCAACAGAGTACAGTTTTTGCACAAAACG
>NZ_BAABFL010000201.1:0-846 GCF_039540975.1 Kistimonas scapharcae | reverse complement strand
GTTTTGTGCAAAAACTGTACTCTGTTGCCAAAAGTACGGCCAGCTTGCTCACATTCCCAAGGTTAAGCGGGATTTAAGGCTGTATTTGCCTAGGCTGGGACAAAAATTTGAAAATGCCAACCGCTGTCGATGTATTGCAACGGCACTGGTTATGCCATTTTGCACTGATGCAGAGGCGCTGGACTTTATCATGCCACCATTACAGAGATGGAAGGATGATAGCCAGAAAACCTACTTCCCTGTTATCGGCATGGATACGCTTACCAAAGGCAATATCCAAACCTTAACAGGGAGGATTACCCATGCCAGCGGCAGTTTCATGACTGACGAATTAGCCGAAGATTTGCGGCTATGGCTGTACGAACCCCGCCACAAGGCAGATCAACGAAAACCAATAATACTGGACGCAATACAGGAAAAGCTGGCAACCAGTCGGACAAAATCAGGTTATCGCCGCATACGGGGGCCTGCAGGTTCCGGCAAATCCCTCATACTGGCAGCAAGAGCCGCCAATTTATTGCGCGAGGGAAAAACAATTCTTGTGGTGACATTCAATATCACCCTCTGTAATTACCTCCGCGATCTGACAGCCCGCTATGCGCAGGATATACCTGCAATTCAGAAAAAAATCACCTTTCTTAATTATCACTCCTGGGCGAAGCGCGTCTGTTTTGCGAGTGACAATGCCGATCGGTATCGTGCATTGTGGGCTGATAAAGACAGGATACTTACAAAAATACTGGAAGACAGCATTCCCGCTCTCGTACCTTAAATCCCGCTTAACCTTGGGAATGTGAGCAAGCTGGCCGTACTTTTGGCAACAGAGTACAGTTTTTGCACAAAACG
>NZ_BAABFL010000200.1:0-839 GCF_039540975.1 Kistimonas scapharcae | reverse complement strand
TTTTTTCATCTCGTTCTCCGTTTGACTCAGTGTAAGTCGGAGAACTCTAATTCGAAATGCCCCTAGTTTAGGGGATGATTACATTGCATAATCCACTACTCGGCCGAAATCGGTTGAGTTTTTGTTGTAACCAATCATGATCATGTCTTGTTGATTAATGATTCCCATGGTTTGAAGTTTATCTACAACCTGATGTGATGTTAGACCTTCCAGCTCTGATATGGGTCGTTTATGGTGAGTAAATGCATCAATGATGAGGTCAAATAGTGCTGAGTCATTGCTGTTCGGCTGATAGGCGGTATGTGGCTGGTTTGTCTTTTTGGGTGATAGCTGATGTGTTGAAGAAGGATTCTGCATCACAGAGGGGGCATGTGTAGATGTGGTCTCTCTTTCCTTAATTTTTGTGCTAATTCTACCGGATAGGGGGTAACTACCGTTTTTCTCGATGAATTGCTGAGCTTTTTCAATGGAAAGTTGTTTTCCAAAAATAAAGTAGAGTAGAGCTTTGCCCCTAGAGCCTCCTTTTCTCATGGTGTAACTGATAGCATCATTAAGAAAAAGCCTGACTCCACCTCTGTTATTGATGATTGACATGATCAGGTTCCTTTGTTTTAAAGGGTTTTAATTAAAGTTAAGCTTTATTTTTAATCTTTTTGTTTCATTGTTTTTATGTTTTTGTAATAAGTGAATTTTGCTTATTACCTTTTTTTGATGATGTAATGGCATCCCTAAGTTAGATAACGGGTCCGCGTATCAAACACTTACCTGATTACCACCTAACATAAGCCATTCTCCCGTCTAAACTTACGACACTGGTTTTCCTTGGGTTAGGAGACGTG
>NZ_BAABFL010000199.1:0-806 GCF_039540975.1 Kistimonas scapharcae | reverse complement strand
ATGAAAGCATGAGCGGTAGCAACATACTGCGGATTTTCAGGCTTGGTTCAAGGCTTTCAATGAAACGTCAACAGCCCCTAGAGGAACAGCAAATAAAAGTGCAGGACATGCAGGAAACACTGACTTCAAAAGAGGAATGGGTGCCTGAAAAGAGCACAACAACGGAGCAAGCCCTGCATGAAGATCAAGAAAGGCTGAAGAGTCAAATACTAGCTCTTGAAACTCTAAGGGATCTTGAAAGAAAAGCCCTACTGGATGCTGCAAAAGAGCAACGACAGTCAACAACCACAGAAATGGCAAAACTCAAAGTTGAGGTAGCCCTAAAGAGTCTACAATTGACTCAAATGGAGCAGGAACTAGTAAAGCTACAGGCTCAAGTTGAGGCTACATCACCACACTTAAGTACAGCTGACAAATCTCCAGAGGCTTCCTGCCTGCCAGTCTCAGAAGAGGCTGAAATCAGCCTATCTGCAGAGCAGGTCTGGGCAAGCGTACACATTTCTACTCAAATGCCCGATTCTGAATCTACCACGTCCGCAACAGCACCAGTAGAGAAGTCTCAGATTGCGATTATTCAGAAGCCTCTTTTGCCAATGACCGAGCTCTCACTCATTCCGGAAGCCGGTTTTGAAGATATCGCTACAGAAGATGATGGTGATATACAGCAGTTAACCAATACGAGGGATAAACTTATAGAGTTAAAGAAACAACTAGAAGAAGAAATGGTAAGTACTCAAAAACTCCTGTGCAGACCACATGGCAGCCAGCATGAGGCGTATTCGATAATATTTGCCAGTCTCGGAATT
>NZ_BAABFL010000198.1:0-794 GCF_039540975.1 Kistimonas scapharcae | reverse complement strand
CTTGAGAGCCTGGTCTGTTGCTTCAAACACCATCTTGATGCTTTTGGCGATCTGGGGGTTCTGTTCTACTGCGTCTTTCAGGGTGCTTGTCATTGTTATTTGTCTCTGTATTGGGGAGGGGGATTGTTTAGCGTTGCTAATGTTTTTAGACAAAGGCTCGTCTTGCTTCCATGAATTTTTTGACATGCTCCACGAAGCTATCGACACCTGTGTTGAATACGTCAGCAATGGTGTTCATCACTGCATCTTTTTCAGTCAGGTCAGAAAGCAGGTATACGGTCATTGCGATTCGTTCCTGTTCGATGATTTCCAGCAGGCCGAGGGCGATATGGTCAGCAAGGGCGACGATGGATTGCTTGAGCTGATTGGGGTTTAAGTTACCCAGTTCAGCGGCAATATCTGGGCGAACATTGAAAGACTTGATCACGTACCGGATGCTTGGGGCGATGCGTGGGTGTTCGTTTTCCAGTTCGACAGACAGTTGTTGCAGGTCCATGGTGGTGTCCTTTGTTGTTGCGTTTCAAGGGTATAGCACAGCTAATGTTGTATCAATAGTCAGATTCGGCCATCTTGATAGCTTGAGTCAGGTCAATTACACGGTAATGCGTGTTGAACTCAGGGATACTGAAACCGAGCTGTCGGTATTCATTCGGGTGGATATACTTTCGTACACCATCCTCACGTTCCAGCCAGCATCCGGTTAGCTTGTTTTGCAGGCAACTGCATTTCGGTTGGCATTTACCTGCATCGAATGCCTCGGGCCAGAGTTCCTGAATCTTCAGGGATACCTCAAG
>NZ_BAABFL010000197.1:0-794 GCF_039540975.1 Kistimonas scapharcae | reverse complement strand
AATCAGAAGCTTATCAACAAGTAGAAGAAATTCGCGGCTTGGCAGATGCAAAGGCAACAGAGATTTATGCGCTCGCTTACAATAGAAGTCATGAGGCTTCGAGTCTCTATGAGTTCACTAGAAGCATGCAATCTTATTCTACGGTTATCTCAGAAAACACAACATTGGTTTTATCGACGAATAGTGACTTATTTAAATTTCTAAATGGGATTCAAGCCAAAAATCTTAAACAGCAAAACGCTATGCAAAGTCAGAATGGATCTAAGCGCAAGCAGTAACGATCCGATCCTATTTAAACAAACGGATTCAGCGATAATGAAAAACGATAATTTAGCCAAGATGAAAAAATATGACGTTACTTGTGAGCAGGTAAACATTTACCACTATAAACAGTATCAATATGGAGAACTTGAAGACGCCATCAATTATGCAAGGGCTGATCAATCTAATCCCGATGTCAATTTTTTATTGAATGACGAGGAAAGAACACCATTATCTCAAAGTGGAAAAAGATGAATCGTAAATTGATGAATGATAAGCGGGGCCATCCAACGCAGTTGCCAAAAGAGCATATTGATTGGGTGGTTCAACCCATCGCTCGTTTTATTAAAGTTGAAGCAGCTGCAGGAGTAGTATTGCTGCTATCTACCCTATTGGCATTATCGTTAGCAAACTCACCGCTGCGAGAATTGTTTAATAGCTTATGGCATGTATCGCTTGGAATAAATATAGGTACTTTGGCGTTTGAGCGCTCGTTGCATGGCTGGATAAATGATGCGGTGATGACGCTGTTT
>NZ_BAABFL010000196.1:0-793 GCF_039540975.1 Kistimonas scapharcae | reverse complement strand
AAACAGCGTCATCACCGCATCATTTATCCAGCCATGCAACGAGCGCTCAAACGCCAAAGTACCTATATTTATTCCAAGCGATATATGCCATAAGCTATTAAACAATTCTCGCAGCGGTGAGTTTGCTAACGATAATGCCAATAGGGTAGATAGCAGCAATACTACTCCTGCAGCTGCTTCAACTTTAATAAAACGAGTGATGGGTTGAACCACCCAATCAATATGCTCTTTTGGCAACTGCGTTGGATGGCCCCGCATATCATTCATCAATTTACGATTCATCTTTCCCACTTTGAGATAATGGTGTTCTTTCCTCGCCATTCAATGCAAAATTGACATCGGGATTAGATTGATCAGCCCTTGCATAATTGATGGCGTCTTCAAGTTCTCCATATTGATACTGTTTATAGTGGTAAATGTTTACCTGCTCACAAGTAATGCCATATTTTTTCATCTTGGCTAAATTATCGTTTTTCATTATCGCTGAATCCGTTTGTTTAAATAGGATCGGATCGTTACTGCTTGCGCTTAGACCCATTCTGACTTTGCATAGCGTTTTGCTGTTTAAGATTTTTGGCTTGAATCCCATTTAGAAATTTAAATAAGTCACTATTCGTCGATAAAACCAATGTTGTGTTTTCTGAGATAACCGTAGAATAAGATTGCATGCTTCTGGTGAACTCATAGAGACTCGCAGCCTCAGGACTTCGATTGTAAGCGAGCGCATAAATCTCTGTTGCCTTTGCATCTGCCAAGCCGCGAATTTCTTCTACTTGTTGATAAGCTTCTGATT
>NZ_BAABFL010000195.1:0-790 GCF_039540975.1 Kistimonas scapharcae | reverse complement strand
CTTGAGAGCCTGGTCTGTTGCTTCAAACACCATCTTGATGCTTTTGGCGATCTGGGGGTTCTGTTCTACTGCGTCTTTCAGGGCGCTTGTCATTGTTATTTGTCTCTGTATTGGGGGAAGGGTTTAGCTTTGCTAATTTTTTCAGGCAAAGGCTTGTCTTGCTTCCATGAATTTTTTGACATGCTCCACGAAGCTATCGACACCTGTGTTGAATACGTCAGCAATGGTGTGCATCACTGCATCTTTTTCAGTCAGGTCAGAAAGCAGGTACACGGTCATTGCGATCCGTTCCTGTTCAATGATCTCCAGCAGGCCGAGGGCGATATGGTCAGCAAGGGCGACGATGGATTGCTTGAGCTGATTGGGGTTTAAGTTACCCAGTTCAGCGGCAATATCTGGGCGAACATTGAAAGACTTGATCACGTACCGGATGCTTGGGGCGATACGTGGGTGTTCGTTTTCCAGTTCGACGGACAGTTGTTGCAGGTCCATGGTGGTGTCCTTTGTTGTTGCGTTTCAAGGGTATAGCACAGCTAATGTTGTATCAATGGTCAGATTCGGCCATCTTGATAGCTTTGGTCAGGTCAACTACATGGTAATGTGTGTTTTCTACAGGGATACTGAAACCGAGCTGTCGGTATTCATTCGGGTGAATATACTTTCGTACACCATCCTCACGTTCCAGCCAGCATCCGGTTAGCTTGTTGTGCAGGCAACTGCATTTCGGTTGGCATTTACCTGCATCGAATGCCTCGGGCCAGAGTTCCTGAATCTTCAGGGATACCTCAAG
>NZ_BAABFL010000194.1:0-789 GCF_039540975.1 Kistimonas scapharcae | reverse complement strand
GCACCGAAGTTGCCCGTTACCGCTGCGCCATCTTCCGTGGCACTGACACTCTCTACTGCAGCTGTCGGCTTGTCGTTAGTACCGGTGACCGTCACCGTGACTGTCGCGGCGGCACTGGTAGCATTGCCCTCACCAGAGCTATCCACCGCTTCGTAGGTGAAGGTAACCTGACGGGTTTCTCCCGCTGCCAGATCCTGGAAGTCGCTGCCGGGATTGAAACTGAAGGTGCCGTCGTTGTTGTTGGTAACTGAGCCTTCATCCGGCTGGGTCAGTATATTGAACGTATGTGTATCACTCAGGTTTTCATCCGTCGCACTGAAACTACCGGAAACAGCACCTGCATCTTCCACTGCCGTATCAACTCTGACCAGCTCAGCCACCGGCTGGCTGTTGGTACCACTGACTGTAATCGTTGCTGTGGCTGTCGATGTCTCACCTGAATCATCACGCATGGTGTAGCTGACAGTAACCGTCGCACTTTCACCAATCGCCAGGTAATCAAAATCCCCTGCCGGATCGAACTCCAGCTGATTATTCACCACACTGACAGAACCGCCATTAATGGAACGACTGCCACTACTGTCCGTAATACCGGTAATGCTGACTGAACTCAGACTGAAGTTGGACGCATCGTCATCACTGTCGACATCCGTATCGTTGGCCAGTACATCCAGCCTCGTTGTGCCCACTGTGGCAGCATTGCCCGTATCAGCTACAGCAACAGGCGCATCATTGGTGCCTGTCACGGTGATGGTGACCGTAGCGGGTTCACTGGTGTTATTAGCAGTG
>NZ_BAABFL010000193.1:0-759 GCF_039540975.1 Kistimonas scapharcae | reverse complement strand
GTGGACGTACTGGCAAGGTTGCATGGCAAGAACGAGGAGGCCAAGCAGAAGGCCACCAACGTCACGATTAACCAGCAGAACATCACCAATAACAACGGCGACCTGAAAGCGGTCAAGAAAAAGATGCAGTCGATGAGTGACGAAGAACTTTTGTCGTTTGTCGGGCAGAACACATCGCTTGATCCACAACCTCTGACCATTGAGGGTGAGGTCGTGCAAGACGACGTACAAGGAGAAGACGTTTGACCGTTTACAACGTAGTGTCTGGTGTTTCCCCCAAGTCGAAAGGCGCTTTCATGCGCCGTGTGGGTAGTGTCGCGCCAAGCGAAGGCGGGGGTCCTGCACCCGCGCAAATGGTGGCGGTTAATACCTACCCGCAGGGGTCGGGCGATCAGGTAGTGCATTATTATTTCGAGCCTAATCTGGGCGCAGCTTATGGACTCCCTGAAGAACAATGGGGTTCATCGCAGAACAACAAGGTGTTTTTTGCTGATAAGGACTATCGCTGCACACTGTCAGCAATCGGTCTGGGGCAGGCTGGTCTGGCGATGGCTTACCTGATGTTTGATTCTGAGGACACATTCTTTAATGTGCTGGGGTGGAAACAATACGAAGCCATCCCCGGTATGTTCCTCATCATCAAGGGGAAGAATGGTGCGACCATGGAATTCCCGGTAACGGCGTCCAGTGTCGGTAGCGGCGGAACACCACCCGCTGTTGATGCGAACCTTACATGCCTCGTGCAACTGGGTCTAAGTA
>NZ_BAABFL010000192.1:0-754 GCF_039540975.1 Kistimonas scapharcae | reverse complement strand
TTTTGCCTGAAGAGCACAGGGGACGCTCTCTTCATTCAATTTAGCCTTACTTCTTCAGATCGTTAAGCGGGAGTTAAGGATAATCGGAACAATAGGTAAACGGATCGGCAGGCACCCATTCGCCGTCTTTTTCCTGCATCAGATAAAATTCAAATTCAAAGCCGGTTTTAATGGTCAATTGAAAATCATTCTTCAACGTATCCAGCATACGTTTCAAAAAATAACGTGTACATAGCGGCCATGGCTCTCCATCCTGCTGAACAATATCCGCAATAACCGTCGCATGCTCCGGTGAATAATCGGTTATTTTCAGGGTATCCCAGTCCGGTTTGAGCCAGTTCTCACCGGTACCGGAAAGCCCAGTATCCGGACACAGGGCATCACTCACAACAGACAACGCCTGGCTGGCAACAGTCAGCCCAATGCCCGTGGACTGAAATGTGTCCATCGCATCCCGATGGAAGGCCTTGGCGCGAATCAGATTCGCGTTATCACACCAGATCAACCGCACTAACACACTGGACTGCTCTGCTAACCGCTCAGCGATAACGGACATGGAGGATTCCTTAAACACGAGAAAAGAAACAAACCGTGATCAGGCCTCAAAGAGAGTAGACTATAATTTTTCTCCTCATTGAGTCTTTCAGTAGCGTTAAAAAACTGTACTGCCGATGTAAGTACTCAAAAACTCCTGTGCAGACCACATGGCAGCCAGCATGAGGCGTATTCGATAATATTTGCCAGTCTCGGAATT
>NZ_BAABFL010000191.1:0-752 GCF_039540975.1 Kistimonas scapharcae | reverse complement strand
TCAGGCGGTAATGGGAACATGGGGATGAGCTTAGGCGGCAGAACGTGAAATCGCCTTATGTACCGGTTTTTGAGTACTTACCTAGACAGCTATACGTCGATAACCATAGCTGCTTCATACCCTGCTCAGTTAACATAAACCTTGTCGTTCGTTTGTCCCCACTGGGTATAGATTTCAGGGAGGATCACATCCGCATGCTTCTCCCACTCTGACCCGAGAATGGCATCCTTCTTTTGCGCACCAAACAAGACGACTTCATCACCGGGTTTAACCCCTTTAATATCGGTCACGTCAATCATGGTGGTATTCATTGAGATCACGCCCTTGACCTTGGCGCGCTGGCCATTGATCAGTACGTCAGCGTTATTGCCCATCTTCCGAGGGTAGGAATCACTGTAACCGACAGGCAGGTTTGCCAAAACAGAGTCACGGGTCAGCTTAACCGTGGAGTCGTAGCCCACTGTCGCATCCTTGGGGAAATCCATCAATGATGCAACCTTGGTCTTGAACGAGAAGATAGGCAGGAATTCCGGATTCGTCGGCTGGTCGCCGTACAACACACCACCCGGACGCACCATATCAAAGTGCGCTTCCGGTACATTCAACGTCACAAAAGAGTTCGCGGCATGAATGGTCACATCTTCACGCTTCAAGCCTGCCTGCTTGATGATTGCATATTCTGGTTTACTTGAACACCGATTCTGGTCTACTTGAACACCCCCGTCACCTTACGTATTGGCGAGCCTGATTTT
>NZ_BAABFL010000190.1:0-751 GCF_039540975.1 Kistimonas scapharcae | reverse complement strand
CCATACAATTTGATCTTGGTCGCCATGGTCGCATTCGCTGGCAGCTTGGTGGCCGCGATCTGTTCATGCAGATGCTTCAGGAATGGCAGGATGATCATCTTGCCGTAGCTGTAGAAGAACGACTTCAGGTGCCAGATCAGCATGTAACGTGGGTCACTTGCCCATGCCGGACGGTGTGCGGCATTGGGCCTCACCACCGATTCTTCCACGAACCGTGTCAGCGCATCCTGCACCGCACGACGATTCTTCATCAGCGCATGGAGTTCGTTGTAACGATCACCACGGATGCCGTCGGCCTTCAACTGTTCATACTCGGCCTGCTCCTCCAGCGTCAGTGTCTTGCCGTCCCAATCCCTGACTTCTTCCGCCGTGACATTCAGTTGCCCCAGGTATTTCTTCGCCTTGGCGTCACCGGCCAGTGCGTCTTCAGCCCACCGCTTCAGGGTCTGGTTGGCAACATGGGCGTTGGTGATCCGTGTGTACTCGGTCCACCACTCCTGAAAGTTCAGGTGGAACAGGTAATCCAGCGCCTTCTGCGCCTTGCCCGTGGTGTAGGTATTACCGTAGAGGTTCTGAAGGATTTCCTGCGACACCCGTTGTCCGATCAGACCCATGTCATGCACCTGCTGGACCAGCGCCTTGTATGCCTCGGGGTCTTTTTTCTTCAGCATCATCGCCTGTCGCATGTCGTTTGCTGCCTTCCACATGCCCTTGGCGTCACGGTTACGCAACACACCACCGGCAATATCCG
>NZ_BAABFL010000189.1:0-751 GCF_039540975.1 Kistimonas scapharcae | reverse complement strand
CCATACAATTTGATCTTGGTCGCCATGGTCGCATTCGCTGGCAGCTTGGTGGCCGCGATCTGTTCATGCAGATGCTTCAGGAAAGGCAGGATGATCATCTTGCCGTAGCTGTAGAAGAACGACTTCAGGTGCCAGATCAGCATGTAACGTGGGTCACTTGCCCATGCCGGACGGTGCGCGGCATTCGGCCTCACCACCGATTCTTCCACGAACCGTGTCAGCGCATCCTGCACCGCACGGCGATTCTTCATCAGTGCATGAAGTTCGTTATAGCGGTCGCCACGGATGCCGTCGGCCTTCAACTGTTCATACTCGGCCTGCTCCTCCAGCGTCAGTGTCTTGCCGTCCCAATCCCTGACTTCTTCCGCCGTGACATTCAGTTGCTCCAGGTATTTCTTCGCCTTGGTATCACCGGCCAGTGCAGCCTCTGACCACCGCTTCAGGGTCTGGTTGGCAACATGGGCGTTGGTGATCCGTGTGTACTCGGTCCACCACTCCTGAAAGTTCAGATGGAACAGGTAATCCAGCGCCTTCTGCGCCTTGCCCGTGGTGTAGGTATTACCGTAGAGGTTCTGAAGGATTTCCTGCGACACCCGTTGTCCTATCAGACCCATGTCATGTACCTGCTGGACCAGCGCCTTGTATGCCTCGGGGTCTTTTTTCTTCATCATCATCGCCTGTCGCATGTCGTTTGCTGCCTTCCACATGCCCTTGGCGTCACGGTTACGCAACACACCACCGGCAATATCCG
>NZ_BAABFL010000188.1:0-748 GCF_039540975.1 Kistimonas scapharcae | reverse complement strand
TGCCATTGGGTCTGACGGTTATCTGTCGGTAATGCACCATGCCACCTTCCTCCTCTGTTGATGACAAAGAAGAAAACCCTCTGTCGCCGTCAGGCGACAAAAGGCTTTTTAACGTCCGTTGGTCAGGGGTCTTACGGTGTGCGCCAGGTGACGCGCCACACTTCACTTTCGACCACTGCCGGGTGCCAGATGCAGTTGTCGTCCACCCAGAACTGGTCGTAGCCGGTGATCCGCGCCAGCACGGATTCCAGCGGCGCGACCCGTGTCCCCCGATAGAGGACTTTGCCGCTGTCACGGTGGGCCTTGATTTCTTCGATGATCACCTGTTGGGTCATGGTCATATCTCCTTCGTTGATGACAAAAGAGAAAAACCCTCTACCGGAAGGCAGAGGGGTGAGGGTCAGAACGGGATGTCATCGAAGGCGTCACCGAACAGGTGGCTGTCGCGGATGAAGAACTCCGCCGCCATCTGTCCGCGCAACCGTGAGCGGTAACGGGCGATTTCCTGGTTCCAGACCGTGGTCAGTTCCCATTCTTCCGCCCATGGGTGGAATTCTTCGTAGACCGCAACACGGTCGTTGGCGTAATCCATGGCTTCCCTGAGTCGCGCCTGATATGCAGCCATACGCTCTTTGACATTGATCATGGTCATATCTCCTCTGTTAATGACAAAAGAGAAAAACCCTCTGGCGTAAGCCAAAGGGCGAGAGGTCAGGCGGGTTGGTAGCCCTTGTCGAGCTGGTTGCGG
>NZ_BAABFL010000187.1:0-741 GCF_039540975.1 Kistimonas scapharcae | reverse complement strand
CGGGTCATTGATTACTCACTGACCACCCCCTGTTTAAGTTGGAAATTTCAGAAGAGGCGACAACTATGCTGGCACAGGGGGAATCCCTGGCCTCTAATATAGGTCAGGGATTTATTGCTTTTGTATTCTTTCTTTATTGGTGTAGCTAATGGCATATCTATTGCTGCTATCATCAAAATGATCAAGCTGTTTTGGGTTTCATATCTGCCTCGTACTTGATATCAGATGTTTGAGTGAATCGTTTACTTTGACTCCTGTGGGCAAGATCTTTGCCTGCGGGCTGCGATAACGTATCGGGGACGAGAAGGGCTAACAAAGCTTCTGTTGTATGTCTGTAATTATATAGGCCTTGTCGTGCCCAGCCATCGTCATCAGGACAGAACGTTTCCCTTAAATGCGCGTATTCTTCACTCCTGAATAACGCCTCTAACCCCTCCGGACTGGAATGATTTTTTCGCCTGAGCGCAGCTGACAGGGTTTGCAAGGCCGGTGGCTCAGAACCAAGAATGCTATTGATCGTCCCTATTTCCTGACAGATGGAGATGACATCCGTGATACCATTATCAGGATCTTTTAATTGCATGAACCAGTCTGTGATATCGCCGTGGATCGGATAAAAAACCTGCCGTGCAGAGGGACGTTCGACTTGATAGCCTTGAGGGTGCGTATTCTGGCACAACTTGAACACCGATTCTGGTAACTCTTGAACACCCATTCTGGTAAGTCTTGAACACTGATTCT
>NZ_BAABFL010000186.1:0-740 GCF_039540975.1 Kistimonas scapharcae | reverse complement strand
TTTTGTGCAAAAACTGTACTCTGTTGCCAAAAGTACGGCCAGCTTGCTCACATTCCCAAGGTTAAGCGGGATTTAAGGATATTTGTGCAATGGCATCTATATATTCTATGTATGCTATCAGTGTTACGGTTTTCTATATGCTTATTAACTATCAAGTGAAGAATGATAGCTAAGTACTCGGTCATAAATAATCTCATATTTTATCGCCTACAGGCACGCAAGGCGTGGGTTGAGCGCTAAGAGGGCTTAGGTCTGGATAATTGGATAGTTTGGGTGCTGTAACAAATGCTTGTTATTTTTGTAGAACAATATCAATAATTGAATTGTATTATTTTCCATCCTCGTTTTTCTGCCATGTCGAGAAGCGTACTATCAGGATTGGTAGCAACCGGGAAGGTGGCTGTCTCCAGCAGGGGGATGTCGTTAAATGAGTCGCTGTAAAACGAGCTTTCCTTTAATGGTTTATTGTGTGCATTTAACCACTGCTGCAGGCGTTGGACTTTACCTTCTCTAAACGTCGGACTACCTGCAATATTGCCCGTATAACCGCTTTATTCTTTTTTCAGGTCAATGGCCTTGATCACATCGACAACCAGTCTTTGACCAATGGGTTCAACCAGGTGGTCACCGGTTGCAGAGATAAGGAGTAATGTATCCCCGTAAGTACTCAAAAACTCCTGTGCAGACCACATGGCAGCCAGCATGAGGCGTATTCGATAATATTTGCCAGTCTCGGAATT
>NZ_BAABFL010000185.1:0-737 GCF_039540975.1 Kistimonas scapharcae | reverse complement strand
GACGATTTTCTATAAATATCAATCACTTAACCGTTCCCAAATGCTTCCCGACCGGAAATGACCGGGAAGCATTTTTTGCCCTTGTTTTCTATTGCATATCAGACAGTTACATCCACTTCCTCGAAAAAATCTCCTTCCCAAATGCTTCCCAAAGCCCGTTTTGGGAAGCATTTGGGAAGCATTTTCGAAAGATTCAAAAGGCCATTTCAGCCCCTTATAAACGACATTGTTTATATACATTTCAGCCGCCATTTGACGGCTCATACGAGGTCAGCTCCCTGTCCGAAAATACCCTTTCCCTGGGCAAACTGACCGCTCCTCACATCGAGCCATTTATGCTCCCTGGAGTTCGCCGCCATGCCCTTGACCAGTCTTGGCGGATGCTCGTTAAGGAGGGTTTGAACCATCTCCTCAAGCCGCTTTTTCGAAATCTGGTGGAAGGCTCTGGGTAATCGGTTGCGCTGTTTGTAGACACCGTTCTCCCCGGTATGGGTAAAGGGATGCCCCCGCTCAGCCGCCTCGCGGATGGCGGTGGTCAACATGCCTAACAGTCTGTATTCCGGTTCTTCCAGTTGTTTCAAACGGCGGGTGGCATCTTCCAGTAATCCGGTATCGGCTCGCAGGAAGGTCCGCACCTTGCGATTGGCCGGCCCATTGGCCTTAACGACCGCGCCCTGGTACACAGCCCGTTCCTGATAAGGCTGATTGAGACAGTTAAAGACCAGATGGGCTTTTTC
>NZ_BAABFL010000184.1:0-734 GCF_039540975.1 Kistimonas scapharcae | reverse complement strand
GTCATGTCATCGAAGTAACCCGTGCCGACTTCCTGCTGGTGCGCTACAAAGGTGTAACCCTTCTCGGCAGCAGCGAACTCGGGCTCCTGAACCATTTCAACATAGTGCTTCATGCCTTCGCCCCGGGCATAGTTGTGCGCCAGTTCGAACATGTTGTACCACATGTTATGGATACCCGCGAGAGTGATGAACTGGTACTTGTAGCCCATGTCAGACAGTTCCTGCTGGAACTTGGCGATAGTGGCGTCGTCCAGGTTCTTCTTCCAGTTGAAGCTCGGTGAGCAGTTGTAGGCCAGCAGCTGGTCCGGGTACTCGGCACGGATGGCTTCGGCGAACTTGCGGGCTTCGTCCAGATCCGGCGTGGCAGTCTCACACCAGAGCAGGTCAGCGTAGGGGGCATAGGCCAGACCACGGGCGATGGCCTGATCGATACCGGCTTTAACGCGGAAGAAGCCTTCCGGGGTGCGCTCACCGGTCAGGAAGGGCGCATCGTACTCATCGCAGTCGGAGGTGATCAGGTCAGCAGCGTTGGCGTCGGTACGGGCCAGTACGATGGTCGGTACGTCGGCAACGTCAGCCGCCAGACGGGCAGCGATCAGCTTCTGCACCGCTTCCTGGGTCGGAACCAGTACCTTGCCGCCCATGTGGCCACACTTCTTGACGGAAGCCAGCTGGTCTTCGAAGTGAACACCGGCCGCACCGGCTTCGATCATGTGCTTCATCAGCTCGTAAGC
>NZ_BAABFL010000183.1:0-730 GCF_039540975.1 Kistimonas scapharcae | reverse complement strand
GGGTCATTGATTACTCACTGACCACCCCCTGTTTAAGTTGGAAATTTCAGAAGAGGCGACAACTATGCTGGCACAGGGGGGAGTTAATCTGATTTGCTGTACTCGTTGCTCAATGTCATCGCGAGAGATATCGAGTTTGACGGCTTGCACATCATTTGTAGTTATGACAACAGCAAATAACTCATACTCCTCGGCAAGCCACATAATGACAGCTTCATTCTTGCCAAGACTTTGCATAACGGCATATGGGTGCACTGGTGAAGGTATTTGGGGTGCAGGGGCATCCGGGTATTTTTTGACAACTGTCTCCTGAATCGTACCGTATTCTTGTGCAAGACTTTCAAACTCGTGTGAAAGTGTATTCACCATCGCCTGATTGTCTGGCAGATCAGAGGCTAGTAATTGGCGCATTTGAGCCTGCAGACGCCGCTGCCTTTCACCAATGGCCAACATACGGCTGAGTTCATAGCGATAAGGTTGACTGGCTGCATCACGTTTAATTTTGCGTAATGCCAGGGCATGTGATGACGGATTGAATTGCTGCAACTGAGCAGCAAGAACAAGCGTGCTTACCAACTTGACTCGTTCACTGGGGTGGTAGAATATGCTGAATTGATCCTGCAACTGCGCCATTGTCGCAATAATGGTATATACCTTAAATCCCGCTTAACCTTGGGAATGTGAGCAAGCTGGCCGTACTTTTGGCAACAGAGTACAGTTTTTGCACAAA
>NZ_BAABFL010000182.1:0-729 GCF_039540975.1 Kistimonas scapharcae | reverse complement strand
GCGTTTTGTGCAAAAACTGTACTCTGTTGCCAAAAGTACGGCCAGCTTGCTCACATTCCCAAGGTTAAGCGGGATTTAAGGGCTGTTTTGGGCATTTGGCATTAGCCCGCCGGTAGCGGATAATGCGCCGTTTGTATTCCGGCGTCCCGCTGAGGACGTCGCAACCCTATTCAAGGCGATAGATAACTAGCTATGGCTAATTAGGAGTAAACCGCCAAAAACGGCATATATATATGCACGAAACGGTTTCTGAAAATTTCTAGGGCAGATTTAGGGCAGTGATTCCAACCTTGTTGTCAGGATCACTATCTGTGTTCTCTTTTTCTGACAATTCCTGCCAGATTCGTGAATTTTCTTTTGCAGAGTTATCCGGCATCCAGGCACCGTAAACCTTTGAGATCATCTCAAGATCAGTATGTCCCATCTGCTCGGCTATAAATTTAAGATTGCCTGTCACAGCCAACATCCATGATGCATAGGTATGACGGGTCTGATAAATACTACGATAACGAAGCCCAATCCTCCGTGAATGACCACGCCACCATTTACCAATGGTTTGAACCTGCATAAACTCTGAAACGCGATGCGCCGGTGTACGTAATGCCAGCTGGTTGAAAACAGGACGTCGCTCCATTACAACAAAATTAGTGTAAGTACTCAAAAACCGGTACATAAGGCGATTTCACGTTCTGCCGCCTAAGCTCATCCCCATGTTCCCATTACCGCCTG
>NZ_BAABFL010000181.1:0-728 GCF_039540975.1 Kistimonas scapharcae | reverse complement strand
CGTTTTGTGCAAAAACTGTACTCTGTTGCCAAAAGTACGGCCAGCTTGCTCACATTCCCAAGGTTAAGCGGGATTTAAGGCTTCATTGATGGCACTTGCGTCACTTGATGTTGACTGCATTGGTACTGCAGTGTGTTCAAACATTCCATTGGTCAGGTTCTGCCAATTGCGGTTAAGCGTGACAAGGGTAGTTTCAAGCGTACTGTTGGCCAATCGCGACTCATCGGCCTCTCCTTTTGTTTTTGTATGCAAATTTTTATGAGTAGTAATTGCCTCGTTCAAGTGAGTGATTTTTGTACTCAAATCGTTTGTTGTCTGAGTAAGTTGCTCTACTTGTTCTGAACTGGTTTGCAGGCTAATTTTGTTCTCATCAAGCCCATAAACAGCGGTGATTTCCGCTTGAACCTCTCTTATCTCATTTTCTATCTCTTTGCGCTCTCTAGCTTGCTCCGCCTCGTTACCCTGTAGGAACTTTTTGTCTTTAAGTATCTGCTGTTCCAGCTTGTTGCTTTCCAACTCTAGAGATTTTATTTGTTCTAACCGTTTTGAACGGATGGCTTCCGCATTGTGCTCGGTGAAGAGTACATTTGGTATCACTGCGCCCCCAATGGTCAATTGGCCATTATCCTGTCCAAGCGAAGTAGCGGTAAGTACTCAAAAACTCCTGTGCAGACCACATGGCAGCCAGCATGAGGCGTATTCGATAATATTTGCCAGTCTCGGAATTG
>NZ_BAABFL010000180.1:0-722 GCF_039540975.1 Kistimonas scapharcae | reverse complement strand
TATCGCTTGGAATAAATATAGGTACTTTGGCGTTTGAGCGCTCGTTGCATGGCTGGATAAATGATGCGGTGATGACGCTGTTTTTCTTTTTAGTTGCGTTAGAACTCAAGCGAGAGCTAGTGCTTGGAGAATTGCGTAATCCACGCCTTGCTATGTTATCTATTTCCGCTGCAGTAGGCGGAATGTTAGTGCCCGCTCTGATTTATCTTTTTTTTCAGTACGGTGAGCTAGGTCAACATGGCTGGGGAACCGTTATGGCGACGGACACGGCGTTTGTGATTGGTTGCTTAGCACTGTTGGGCACGCGAATTCCTAAGAGCTTGAGAATATTCATGTTATCACTAGCCGTAGTTGATGACATCGGTGCCATTATCGTCGTCGCCGTGGGTTATGGCAGTGACATTAATTGGCTAGCCATTGGATTCGCGTTACTCGGATTCATCGTTGTTAAAGTCATGGCATTTATCGGCATCCGCAGTATGGTCTTGTTCATTATAGTGGGAATTATGATCTGGTTGGCGGTTGATGCATCAGGTATCCACCCGACAGTCACTGGGGTCATTCTGGGGCTAATGACCCCAACAACAAAATGGATAAGCGATGACCGCCTACACACTATTATGGACTGCGTCGTGGCTTATCCACCGGGTGAGCATTGGAGTGGAGATACGCTTGATCGTAAAGCATTGAAAACGGCTGAAGCGGCTGCACGTGAAGCACTG
>NZ_BAABFL010000179.1:0-721 GCF_039540975.1 Kistimonas scapharcae | reverse complement strand
ATAGCCCGGATCACGGAGCCTGTTGACAACCTTGAGCGGGAAATCAACGCCCTGTCCGAAACCATCAAGGGTATCCGGAACTACCAGAACCAGACCAGTGACGCGCTGGCGAATATTGTGTCTGATACGCCACGTTCAGAGTATCGTCAGGCCGGTGATGAAATCGTAAAAAAAGGACAGTCTGATAGCAACCCACGTTCCGAGTATCGCGGGACAGTGGAGAACTACCTGAAGCAACTGGACGAGCAGATCAGTGAACTCAATGCGGAAAAGAGCAAGAAAACCCAAGCACTGGCCAAAGCCAAGCAAGCACTGGATCAGGAGACACTGAAAGACCTTGAGGCGGATCGTGAAACCCTGCTCGACGCCATGACCGAGATGCACAAGTTCATTGACGGCATCGGGGCAGTATCCCAGTTCAAGGACAACAAGGAAGTAAAGCATGTTCAGGGGATGCTGAGGGATGTTTCAAAATCAATCCGCAGCATTGAGGCGAGATTGAAAGGGAAACTCCTGCCCAGTCAGATAAAGCAATATGACCGCAACAAGTTCAAGGATCGGGACGAGATCATCAACTCGCCTGATTACGATGACTCAACCCCGGACATTACCGGCAATGAGGGTCAGGCACCCACCGCCAACTTCGGCCAGTTGAGTGATCAGGTCAACAAGGAGCGTCATTACGATGAAGTAACCGGCGAGCGGTTGAACGCTGATCCCA
>NZ_BAABFL010000178.1:0-720 GCF_039540975.1 Kistimonas scapharcae | reverse complement strand
CTGTGCTTCGTGAAGCTTTCTTCTGCTTTCTTTTCATACCACCGCTAAAGCTTTTCACATCGTTGAGAAGGTTCAGGGCAATATGCCGAAAGCCTGCCAGGATTTCTGAGGCATCCCCCCGTCGAATCCTGCAATCATCTTCACCCATCGCCACATCAAGCTTCCAGTGCAGCTTATTCTCTATATACCAGTGCTCCCTGGTCGCTTGCGCCAACTTCTCAGCGGTCAGTTCTGCTGAGCTGATGTAATACCGCAGGGTGATATCTTCCAAGGCAAGTTCTCGACCTTCTACCTCACGAATAGCAAGCGCTACACCGAGCGTTTTCATGCCTGGCCAGTCAAACGACAGATTCACAAACTCGTCGAACAGATCACTGACAATATAGAAACGTGTTTCATGCCGACCATGCTGTTTCTCGACGGTCTGATAGCTGTCACCTGACCAGTTCTGAACTTTCATCACAGTAAAGTGGTTTTGAAAAGCATCGTGTAATTTGCCTTGATTCCCTTTCACCGCGAGAAGGTAATCTGCATCCTTCTCCACGATCTTTTTGGCAATGGCTCTCTGGCATCCCATGGCATCAATGGTGATCAGGCACCCTTTTATTTCCAGCAACTCAAGCAGATCAGGGATGGCGGTAATCTCATTGCTCTTCTCTTCGGTCTTAACCTGACCAAGAACAACACCATTGGCTGCTGCAAAAGCGCTTACCATGTGGA
>NZ_BAABFL010000177.1:0-720 GCF_039540975.1 Kistimonas scapharcae | reverse complement strand
CAGTAAAAATGGACATCCGCCTAAGCTGCCTTTGCCAACTCAAAATTCATGGGAGTCATATACCCCAATGAACTGTGTCGGCGATTTCGATTGTAATCGACTTCAATGTATTCAAACACCGCCTGCCGCATCTGTGCCCGGTTCATCATTGGTTCATGATGTATAGCCTCAACCTTCAATGAATGAAAAAAACTCTCTACGCAAGCGTTATCCCAGCAGTCGCCTTTACGACTCATACTCTGATGGAAGCCGTTTTTCTCGACCATGTCTCTGAATACCTGGGAACAGTACTGACTGCCTCTATCGCTGTGAAATAGCACGCCAGCAGGAAACCGGCGGCACCAGAGCGCCATGTTCAATGCATCACAGACCAAGTCAGCTTTCATTGTGGTTCCCATGGACCAGCCTATGACTCGACGTGAGAACAGGTCAATGACAACGGCCAGATACAGCCAGCCTTCGCTGGTTTGCAGATAGGTGATATCACCGGCCCATTTCTGATTTGGCGCTGTGGCTACAAAGTCGCGCTTGAGCAGGTTAGGCGCAACAGACAAAGAGTGCTTGCTGTCCGTCGTGACCCTGAATCTACGGGCGGCCCTGGGAACGAGACTCTGTCGTTTCATGCTGTCCTGAACGGTTTTGATACAACAAGGCTGACCAGCATCTTCCATGTCTTTCTGGATGCGACGAGCACCTGAACGAGACTTGCTTCGCCGGAAA
>NZ_BAABFL010000176.1:0-720 GCF_039540975.1 Kistimonas scapharcae | reverse complement strand
AAGACTGAAATCTTCTCAGAAGATGGGTTATTAGAAAGGATTTCAAAACACTGGGTAAAACCACTTTTAAGCTAAACACCGCCCTGCGGTAAAGTGGTCCTCACTGACTGCTTTCTCTGTTCGCTGATGTCCATCGAGAACAGCCACAACTTTATTACGATTAAATGGCAAACCATGTTCAATAAGTGTGGTGTCCTGACCTACGGACTCTGATCGACAAGGGATCACCCAATCCTCCATGTTTTTTTTCCTGCCAATACTCAGTGCGAGTCCGGATTGTGTGGTTTGGTCTGTATAATAAGTTACGTAATCGTTAGCGCTTGAAATGGCTCTTCGTTTTATTTCAGAAGATGGCTCTTTAATATCAGTAAAACCCTCAAGTTTTTCGAGCAATGAAAGGAACCATTTATCAAATGCAGGCGATCTCGTTTGCTTAAACTGCTGTTTTAATGCATCACGCCGACTATTATCAAACTTTCTCTCAATGGTTTCAGTATCGTAAACAACTCGATAATCCCTATGGGCTATGAGTGCGATATCAGCGGGTGTGCAAAATTCTTCTCTAATCCCTATAAGTTGAGTTTTATCTTCTCGATAAAAAACTGTCCTATCTGCGGGAAGCGGCATCAACCGCCCATTCTCTAGGAGCTGTTGACGTTTCACATTGGTAACCAGACAAAAGCACAAGCCAGAGCTACGACACTGACAAAGTTTCGCTTT
>NZ_BAABFL010000175.1:0-712 GCF_039540975.1 Kistimonas scapharcae | reverse complement strand
AACCGGGCGGTCCTCTACCGGCTGCTAAGAAACCGCCTGTACCGCGGCGAAATCAGCGACAAGAAACGGGGCAAGTGGTATCCCGGGGAACACAAGGCCATTGTCGGGGAAGACCTCTGGAACCGGGTGCAGACTGTCTTCGATATTAATGGCAAGGAACGGCGTAAACAGTCGTTCTGGAAGAACTCACCGGCATTTTTGCAGGGACTCATTATCGGCCCTGACGGGCTGGCGCTGGTTCCCAGCAGCACTCGGCGTCGGGGCAAGCAATATCGCTACTACGTCAGCAGCAAGGGTGTAAAGGAAAATTATGCGTCCATGGCCCTGCCGCCAATACCGGCAAATGAAATAGAAGCGGCCGTGATCGACCGTGTCGGAAAGCTGCTGGCAACCCCGTCAGTGATCTCGCGGGTGGCCCAGTGTCTTGATACGACACCGGATACCCAACAGATAGCAACCATCCGCGAGGCGCTGACAGACCTCAGCGCCCTCTGGCCAGAGCTCTACCCTAATGAGCAACGCCTGCTGGTCCACCAGCTGTTGGACAAGATAACGCTTGAAGATCAAACCATTACCATGACGTTTAAAACACCCGCCCTGATGGAACTGGGCGCACAAATGCCGGAGGAACGCGCATGAAAAGAATAACCGTTACGGGGCCTGACACTGTCACCCTCAGCGAGGACGGGCAGAAGCTGGAAATCCGGATTCC
>NZ_BAABFL010000174.1:0-710 GCF_039540975.1 Kistimonas scapharcae | reverse complement strand
GAGATTGGCGAAGTCTATCGTCTGCTCGATGAGAATACCGGACAGGAGCAGTACATCCGCATCACGGATGTGTCGGCCAGCACCGAAACCTTCACCATCAGCCGAAATGACACCTATGTGGATTTTGTCCGCCGTCGTTTGACACTGGGTATCAGCTCACCGCTGGAGCAGACCTTTCCCGGCGGTACCGCAACCCCCACCGGCACGGAACGCAGGGACAGCACCAAAATCACCCGCCTGCAAAGCACCCAGGTCGCGGATGCCGCCAAATACTATGGTGCGTCCCATCTCAAGGAAACCGCCACTGCCAGCAGCACCAAAATCAAGGTTAACAGTATCTATGCTCACCTGGTGCCCAGCGCCACCAGTGAAACAGCGGTGATTGATGAGCCTGGATACAGCGGGAGTCGTCAGATTCTGCCAACGCGCAATGGCACTTTGAATACGACGCTGGTGTTTGGGCATATCCAGGGTAACCAGTCCCGCTCCTATCTGGGGGCCGGCGTGGTGAGGGGTAGCTTGGTACTGAGCATCGACGGTGGTACGTATGAAGACAACGGTGCCGGTGCGTTCAACCATGTCTCAGGCTCCGATCCCTATGAGCGGATCACCATCGATTATGAAACCGGGCAAATCGACGCCTATCGAACCAGCAGTTATTTCGCCGGTAACGCCAGTGCGAACTGGCAACCGGGTACAGCCGCAACCGG
>NZ_BAABFL010000173.1:0-708 GCF_039540975.1 Kistimonas scapharcae | reverse complement strand
GGGTCATTGATTACTCACTGACCACCCCCTGTTTAAGTTGGAAATTTCAGAAGAGGCGACAACTATGCTGGCACAGGGGGTGACTGAGTAACAGTGCATGAAAAGCGTCATAGATTTTGTCGCGCTTTCCTCTACGCATAATGTGACTGACTGCATTTAATAATTCAGTAATATTTAGCTCCGAATATGCAGCGCTGAAAGTACACCTTCTATCAACGCTTGGAGTTGTTGCCTCTTCAAATGCATGGGATTCAGTGACTAATTGTATCTGACACATCTGAGCTATTCGGTGGAGAGTGGTGCGTGCAAAATGTAACGTTATTTTTCCTGTCGAAGCTATTTCCTCAAGCTCCAGGAGGCTTCGTCTACACTCTGTCTCAGTAAGTTCGAATTTTAATAGTCTTACAAGTTTCCTTTTTGGTCGATAGAAAATAATTTTAATTTCGTGGTTTGGTTTTATTCTTCCTTCCGTTATTTTTTTAGTGATGATGCTTTCAATAAATGATAAAAAAGTGTTATGTGATTGTCCGAACAAACAGTTATTCTCATCTAGGCAGATGCCAATCGTTGTCAGGATGGGGGTAAGAGCATCAGATCCGCTCGTAGTTTGGGGGAACGAGCTATCTGGTAAGTACTCAAAAACCGGTACATAAGGCGATTTCACGTTCTGCCGCCTAAGCTCATCCCCATGTTCCCATTACCGCCTGA
>NZ_BAABFL010000172.1:0-708 GCF_039540975.1 Kistimonas scapharcae | reverse complement strand
TTTGTGCAAAAACTGTACTCTGTTGCCAAAAGTACGGCCAGCTTGCTCACATTCCCAAGGTTAAGCGGGATTTAAGGAATATAGCTCGCGCCTTTGACTTAAAAGAAGTAATGTGATGTGAATTTGAAAGACCTCCACTGTATAAAGACTTTATATAATGCTCTAAACATGTACAAAAATTCCTCGTACTACCTCTACCCTCTTTAGGTAACACACCTACGCCAAAATTAGGGTCAAATATTCCATAACAATTCACTGCATGCATTAATGCTACAGCATGCGCACCAAGACTACCGGCTATATCAAGATAAAAATATTGGTTAGGCCTATCGCGAATAAACAGCGCTGACCCATATACCCCCCATTTACTAGATTTCTGAAAACCAGTTTTATCGAAGTTAGCAGAAAGCGCCATCGCAGTCGCTTCACTTGTACTTTCAACCAATTTCATGACAGACCCTTCATCAACATTCGCATAAATCGAATCTCCAACATGATAAGAGGCTTTCCCTGTCTTAGTCACTGTTCTAAGATGCTGCACAAACATATACCCCCTTACCTTCCCTTTCCCCTCTGCTGTTGCAAGTGCTGATAAAAAAGCAGGCAAGCTAAAGTAATTTTCAATCATTAGGGGCTGTTGACGTTTCATTGAAAGCCTTGAACCAAGCCTGAAAATCCGCAGTATGTTGCTACCGCTCATGCTTTCAT
>NZ_BAABFL010000171.1:0-693 GCF_039540975.1 Kistimonas scapharcae | reverse complement strand
CCAGAATCAGTGTTCAAGACTTACCAGAATGGGTGTTCAAGAGTTACCAGAATCGGTGTTCAAGTTGTGCCAGAATACGCACAGGTGAGGAAAGAATCCAGAAAGCCATCACCCGCTTGTTTATGATCGCTTTTCTGGAGTGCCAACAGCCGAAGTTGGACTCTGTATCAAGAATGGCGCTGCTATATGCGTTGGACTCATTACCCGGAGAAGACCCCATCATCACAGCACTGGTAGAACAGCTGCGGCAAAGACCTTTTTATATCATTTGCCATGAAGGGCGCTTTCAGGGCGCACGAAAAGCAGAATCCGACAGAGCTGTCCCTTAATAAGCCAACGTCCAGCCAAAGCACTGAAACATCAACGTGTCCGGAACGCGATCAGGTTATCTGCCACCATATTCACCAGCTTCTGGCGAGCTGACTTTGATGCCCAGGCGCAATGGGGCGTCACAATAAGGTTCGGTGCATCGCTATCCAAAAGCACATTGCCATTTACAGGCGGCTCTTCACTGAGCACATCGAAACCCGCACCACCGAGCCTTCTCTGTTTCAGGGCAGTAACCAGCGCCTCTTCATCCACAAGACCACCACGTGCAGTATTGATTAACAAACCTTAACTCCCGCTTAACGATCTGAAGAAGTAAGGCTAAATTGAATGAAGAGAGCGTCCCCTGTGCTCTTCAGGCAAAAT
>NZ_BAABFL010000170.1:0-692 GCF_039540975.1 Kistimonas scapharcae | reverse complement strand
ATTTGCTTCAGTTTGCCGTTCTTGTCGAGCGTCTCCAGCGACTGGTTGAGCTGACGCAGGTTGTCCTTGATGTAATCCAGCCAACCGGATTCCGCGATCAGGTTGGCAAACTCAGACCAGCGGTCTTTCAGGTTGGAGACGTAACCGGAGAGCAGGCTCATGGCATCGGCGGCGGCCCCCTGGGAGCTTTGTCCCATTGCATCAATCAGCCCACGGATAACGTCACGCCCCAGCTTGCCCTGGGCGCTTAGGGCTCGAAGTTCGGTAACGTTTTTACCGGTAGCTTGCGATAGCAGATCCCAGACCGGGACACCGTTTTCGATCAGGGTCTTGATCTCTTCATACTGGAGTTTCTGGTTACCCCAGGCCTGTCCCAGTTGCAGGGTGATGCGCTGAAGCTTTTCCTGTGAGCCACCCAGCTTGGCGTTCATATCCACCAGGCTTTGCATGGTGCCATCGGTGGGATCAAAGCCGAAGTTACGCAACAGAACAAAGGCGTTGGTGACGTCCTGTAATTGCAGCGGAGTGTTTTGGGTAAACTCACGAATCCAGGCGAAGGCTTTTTCACCGTCCTCTACGCTGCCCATTACGGCCTTCAGTTGCACTGCGGTGCGTTCAAACTGATCACCGGTAGACAATACGCCGGTCATGGCTCTTTTCAGGGCATAAAAACCGGTGCCGGCCAGCAGCAA
>NZ_BAABFL010000169.1:0-683 GCF_039540975.1 Kistimonas scapharcae | reverse complement strand
GTGTCCAGCGAGGCCATGAACGCCACCATCTGATCCTTATGGGCAGGCAGGAGTTTTCCTTTCTGTACCAATGTGTCCAGCTCGGCACTGATGGACTGCCGGGCAATGGCAGCTTCCGATGCGCTAATCGCACATTCACGCTCATTGAACTGCGTTTCCTTAGCCGCAAGGGATGCTTCCCTGTCCGCAAGCTCGGCCTTTTTCTGTGCGAGTTCTTCCTCTGTCATTCCGTTGTCCTCAGTCCGTTCAATGGGGTTGGTTTCGGAGAAGGCGGGGGAGACACTGGCCTCAGTGTTCTCTTCTTGTCTGGCGGAGAGTTCCAGCTCATCAATGGCCCAACTGGCGATGACCTCATCCGCCTCCTCGGGGCTGAACTTGTCGATCAGGAACTCACGAAGCCGGCGAAAAACAGAAGCGATGGTGAGTGTGTCGTAAGGCGCGGAAAACTCGAGTACTCCTTCCTCCTGCTCGTTGAAGGAGACCGGCTTGAGTCCTTTAAGAGCGGGCGGCTGGGCACCCAGAAAGCCGACATGGCGAAGATAGTAAACACCGGGCACCGGATTGCTGGGACTCTCCGGCGTATAGAAACTGGCGCTGACTTTTTTGTAGCGGCCTTCTTTCACCAGCGTTTCAAAGTCGGTGTCCACCTGTTGCGGTTCGGCCTGCAGACCGTTATCGCTGAA
>NZ_BAABFL010000168.1:0-677 GCF_039540975.1 Kistimonas scapharcae | reverse complement strand
GCTCTGGGTGCAACCGGCTTCGGTGCACTTGAAAGCGCCCTCTTTTTTGTGTTTGTGAACCAGGTGTTGTGTCAGGCCGGACTCCGCGGCAAAGCTCTGGGTGCAACCGGCTTCGGTGCCGGTGTGGGTTTTCGACCCTTCTGATGTCGCTGCAGTTGCGCTATGGGTTACTTCTTGAGCGGATACCCTAACACTGCGATGTGCCCGTGTTGATTGAGTAGGACCTGCTTCGATTTCTGCAGCTGCTTGCACTAGCAGGTCTATGCCCGTGAGTCCTTGCGGAGGAGAAGTGGTAGCTGTCGTCGAGGGAGGCACCATAAATATTGAGCTTTTGTTCTGTCGACATTACCCACAGACTGGTGATATGCCGGTTGGGTTATTTTTTCATCATAACCATCAACCGTATAGGTTACGGTGTATATGGTCAGACGCCTGAATATCAAGTAAAACACGGCTGTTTTGCCGTGGTGAACAACACGGTGGTCAGTATTGCTAACCGGACAGCGGCCAACCGCAATTTGTCAACCAGGTTGACACTTTTTGTATCATTCCTGACATATTCAGCATCTTTCCAACCGCTCTGGCATAAGCCTTCATGGGAGTTCGGCACTGATTTTGTCAACCACTTTGTCAACCCCGATTTTCGCCCTGTCGCTGGCGAAACCCCGCGAGTGTGT
>NZ_BAABFL010000167.1:0-674 GCF_039540975.1 Kistimonas scapharcae | reverse complement strand
GAGCGGCCTTTGCGCAGATTCAGAAAGATCGCCAGCGCCGGGGCATGCTGACCCATGTCCTGGTATTGCCGGCCAAGGGCCAGCCCATGACTCTTTTGATCTTTATCGTTGGTTGAATGGTGATCATAAAGAGTTTTGAACAATTCAAACGCGCCATTCATATTGCCCAGACCTTGAAGTGCCCTACCTTTTGTTAATAGCAATCCTTTTTTATTAGTTAGATCAATCGGGTTTAAGACAGTCAGACAAACATCATATCGTCCCAGCGCCAAACATGCGCGGGCTTTGAGATCCACAATGCGTATATAATCACGGCACGTATTTGAATGGGAAACCAACAACTCATCAGCTATTTTCTGTGATTGTTCCGGATTATTTTTTAAACGTATATACCCTTGACCGAGACGTTCGTTATCCTCAGCGGACAAAGTGTATTGTTGCGGAGAACGGATTGTTGGCCGAGTTCTGGCCGAAAGGCTTAATCCGGAAAATTGAGAGGTCAAGCCAATGGTATCTGGATCACCATGTCTGGGCATAACAGAGCGTGTAGCTGACCCAGGAACGTGAGTTATACCTCTTGTTCTTCCCCTGCCCCTTGGTTGGGCTCCTCGCTGAAGAGGCGCAGCAGCGCGCTGCTGCCCTCTGCTGGCTCCAGCCTGACGTGCTCGATGCAT
>NZ_BAABFL010000166.1:0-671 GCF_039540975.1 Kistimonas scapharcae | reverse complement strand
GTGTCGCCATTGGCGCCGTGGGCGCCGCCGTCCAGGGTGTCATTGCCGGTCGTCGCGCCGGTGCCGCCCATCAGGATGTCATCGCCCCCGCCACCGGTCAGCACGTTGGCGCTGCTGTCACCGGTCAGGGTGTCATCGCCGCCACCGCCGGTGACGTTCTCGATGTTCTGCAGGGTATCCGTCGCGCCGAACTGGTCCGTCGCCGTGCTGCTGGTCAGGTTGATGTTGAGGTCCTGGCCCGCCGTCGCCGCGCTGTAGTCCGCCGTGTCACCGTTGGTCTCGCCGCCCTCGCCACCATTCAGGGTATCGTTGCCGGCACCGCCCACCAGGGTGTCGTCACCGCCCATCCCCATCAGTGTGTTGGCGTTGCCGTCACCGGTCAGGCTGTCGTTGCCGCTGGTGCCGGTCAGGTTCTCGATATTCTGCAGGGTGTCGCTGCCACCCTCGCTGTCCGTGGCCGAGTTCGTCGACAGGTTCGCCGTGACACCGTTGGTGCCGTCCTTGAAGGCCACCGTGTCACCGTTCACCCCGTGGGTGCCGCCGTCCAGGGTGTCGTCCCCGGCGCCGCCGGTCAGGGTGTCATCCCCCGCGCCGCCGGTCAGGGCATTGCCCACCGTCGTGCTGTCCGTGCCGGTCAGGGTGTCGTTGCCGCTGCCGCCGATCACGTTCTC
>NZ_BAABFL010000165.1:0-663 GCF_039540975.1 Kistimonas scapharcae | reverse complement strand
GCCATGACAGGGAGGTCAGCATGCGACCATTAACAGAAAGTGAGTATGAACAGGTCGAGCAGGAAGCGGAACGTCGGCTGGACGCCATCTGGGCATTCGCCGAAGGCCACACACTGTTGCTGGAGTTCATCGAGCAATACGCCCGGCAACTGCAGAAAATGGTGATGAGCCGGGTTATGCGGGAATACCTGAACGATCACCGACCCGGCCAATAAAAAAAAGGGACTCACGAGGAGCCCCCGGAGCAAGGGATTACCACTTACCCTTATCGTCGTAGATGAAGATAGCTTTAAAAAAATCCCGGCCCTCGTTTGTCAGGAAATACTCCCCTGACTTTCGAGACGCAAAGCCATACTCGTTAACCAGCACCTTCATGGCCTGATCCACGTCCGGGACATCACGACCGACATGTCGGCTCACCGTCGCCAGATCACAGGTGACTTTCATTGCCAGCATTTTCTGGGTATTAACCAGACACAACGCCAGCAGGGTCGCCACTTCCAGCATGTTGAGATTGAACAGAGCCGAGGTTTTCCCGATAGCAGTGACCAGCGGATCCTCGGTCAGCACGGACGGTTCCACGGCCAGAATATCCACAGCTGACGACAGGCTGCAGGCATCGCAGTCGTAAACGATATCGGTATAGAACCGTCGCCCGGGATG
>NZ_BAABFL010000164.1:0-662 GCF_039540975.1 Kistimonas scapharcae | reverse complement strand
GCCATGACAGGGAGGTCAGCATGCGACCATTAACAGAAAGTGAGTATGAACAGGTCGAGCAGGAAGCGGAACGTCGGCTGGACACCATCTGGGCATTCGCCGAAGGCCACACCCTCTTGCTGGAGTTCATCGAACAATACGCCCAGCAACTGCAGAAAATGGTGATGAGCCGGGTTATGCGGGAATACCTGAACGATCACCGACCCGAACAATAAAAAAAGGGACTCTCGAGGAGCCCCTGGAGCAAGGGATTACCACTTACCCTTATCGTCGTAGATGAAGATAGCTTTAAAAAAATCCCTGCCCTCGTTTGTCAGGAAATACTCCCCTGACTTTCGAGACGCAAAGCCATACTCGTTAACCAGCACCTTCATGGCCTGATCCACGTCCTGGACATCACGGCCGACATGTCGGCTCACCGTCGCCAGATCACAGGTGACCTTCATTGCCAGCATTTTCTGGGTATTAACCAGATACAACGCCAGCAGGGTCGCCACTTCCAGCATGTTGAGATTGAACAGGGCCGAGGTTTTCCCGAAAGCAGTGACCAGCGGATCCTCAGTCAGCACGGACGGTTCTACGGCCAGAATATCCACAGCTGACGACAGGCTGCAGGCATCGCAGTCGTAAACGATATCGGTATAGAACCGTCGCCCGGGATG
>NZ_BAABFL010000163.1:0-658 GCF_039540975.1 Kistimonas scapharcae | reverse complement strand
GAGAAATATCGGCCATGAAAGGGTTAATCGGGAGGTCAAATCCAATCGGTGGAAAGTGGACATTTTAAATCGGTGCTGACAACTTTCCTCTACACAACTTAAAGCGTTTCTTTTATCTAATGAGGGTGTCACATTTGGTGATCCAGATACGGGCAATAGTTATGTGGTTGGTGACTTTAGCGATGAACAACTGGAGAGGTTTGTCGTAGAAAAATATCATGAACTGGTTGAAACGTTAAATGTAATTGTTCTGGAAATCATCAAACAAAAGCAAAATAATAAATTTCATTGCATGGCTCATGACGCAAATATAAAACCATTAGAGAGTCGTCTGATGTGGTCACATTATTCTAATGGGCTAAGAGGTTTTGTTATAGAATTTGACTTCAATTCAATGCTGGAGTCGATTGCTAATAAAAATAATGATGATTTTAGCGGTTACACTCTTATTAACTATACAGAACTGGGTTTTACAGACTATATAAAGTCTGTAATTGATGCTGGAAAACCATTATTTGCTGACAGAATGTTGTTTTCAAAGCATGTAGACTGGAAATACGAAAATGAGCTGCGATTAATTTGTAAGTACTCAAAAACTCCTGTGCAGACCACATGGCAGCCAGCATGAGGCGTATTCGATAATATTTGCCAGTCTCGG
>NZ_BAABFL010000162.1:0-658 GCF_039540975.1 Kistimonas scapharcae | reverse complement strand
TCGCTGGACACCGAAAAAGGCGTGGTCTCCTTTGGTGAAGGTGAGCAAAAAACGACACTGGATCAGCGTACCTATCTGCTGAAGTTTCTCTCCGGTTTGCCACAACAGGTGGACTTCAACGAACACAGCAAGGATGACCAGAGCGAGCCGCCGGCATCCTCGGATGAGCTGGCCCGCAAGGCGCTGGCCTACCAGGAACAGGCGCGGAAGGAAGGCCGCATGGTCACCATTACCGAAGCGGTCAATACCATCCGGCAACAGGGAAGCAACGCATGAGCATCAGAAACGACGGGCTGATCAAAACCTTCATTGCCGATGGCGTTTTACAGGGGCGTCGGCTGGTGACCTTCGGTACCGGTCGCATGACCGTGCGACAGGCTAACGCAGCTTCCGATGCCTTGATTGGCATCACCACCCAGATCGGCAGTGAAAACAATGGACGGGTCGATGTCATCGTTTCCGGCATTACGGAAGCGGTGGCCGGTGGAACACTGAGCAAAGGCACCGTGCTCACCAGTAATTCCGAAGGCAAGGTGATTACGGCTACCCAGGCTGCTGACCGGATCATTGGCATCGCACTGGAAGATGCCGAGGTGGGGGATTACGCCGCCATCCTGCTGGCACAGGGCTGATGGTTTCAAAAACGACTTCTGACGGT
>NZ_BAABFL010000161.1:0-652 GCF_039540975.1 Kistimonas scapharcae | reverse complement strand
TAAAAGGCCCATGATCTAGCAACAGACCGGCCAGCAATGGTCAGGTTCTTGGCCGCATCAACTGCATCAGCCGTCAACGTACCCTGAAAAGTGCCTTCCAGTGCCGACACATCACCGGCAAAGGTACCATCGGTTATTTCAGCATCGAACTGTTTTACCATCGAGGTGCCATCCGATAACGGGACCTCGATAGCCAACTGCCCTACTTTTTTATGATCCACCCGGACACGCCAGGAACATAATTGTCCGACTGGATCGCATCTCCGATTAGCAGGTTCCCAATTTCACCCTGACCGATAGTGGCCGTGGCAACAGTGAGCGTGTTGACGGTCAGGTCGTCAGCATTGGCAGCATCACAAGACCCACTGCCTGAGACAAAACCTGAATACTTGTTGCGGTAGCTGACGTGCCTGAGCCAGAAATAATAAATCGCCGTGTTGTCATCCGGTTTATATCCCCATGGCCGAGTGTTGATCACCCCCACCATCACCGCATTACTTAATTCACTATCTTCCGACACCCAAACTTCAGTGTGCGCCACAAAATCCTGCGGCGGAGCATAGTCGATAATGATGTAGTTCTCGGTACCGGTGAATTTGACGTTGGCCGGATTGTTTGGGATCGCCTCATTCACCAGCGCATTGTCAGTAGG
>NZ_BAABFL010000160.1:0-646 GCF_039540975.1 Kistimonas scapharcae | reverse complement strand
TAGGGGCTGTTGACGTTTCATTGAAAGCCTTGAACCAAGCCTGAAAATCCGCAGTATGTTGCTACCGCTCATGCTTTCATACGGATTTGCAATGCCCCGATTGATGCTCACTGACGAGTACTGGTTGAAGCTGACCACGATATTCAGCCAGGTCAACATATACAACAAGCCCGACCTGCGCCTCAATGTTGAGGGAATGCTTTACCGTATCCGTGTTGGATGCCCATGGAGAGATCTTCCCAGCCAATTCGGCTACTGGAACTCTGTTTTCAAGAAATTCAACGCCTGGTCAGCACGGGGCAAGTGGCTGAAGATTTTCGAAATCGCAGCACATGATCCAGACATGGAGTGGTTATTCATGGACGGTAGCTATGTCAGGGCACATCAGCATAGTGCAGGTGCAGCTACGGAGGATGCAGAAGCTATTGGTAAGAGCCGGGGTGGTAATACGACCAAAATTCACCTGTCGGTCGATGCCTGCGGACTTCCCGTTGCCTTTGAGATTACGGGTGGTGAAGTCCATGATTGCAGTGCAGCCCCGGTACTGCTGGCAAAAACATCCGATGCAGAAACGGTTATTGCCGACAGAGGCTACGATAGCCAACTTGTTCGTGACCAGGTTGTAGAGCAAGGGGGAAAACCCGTT
>NZ_BAABFL010000159.1:0-630 GCF_039540975.1 Kistimonas scapharcae | reverse complement strand
TTTTTTTTTTAGAAAAGTTCCCCATTTTTCAAAAATCCCGTCTTCATGCGCGACAGTGGGTTTGGGACTCATCATAAAACAGCCCCCCGTCTCCCCGACACCCACCGGGGACCCTCGGCACCGGAAAAGCGTATGGGGACCCCCCGCCTTGTTTATACACACAGGTCACTTGGCACCCGTCCAGCGCCCAGCAAGCTGGTCACTGGCCGATTGCCAGGTGTCCTGCGTTAATGGTCGCCCGTCTTGTGATGATGGTCGGGAACAGCGCACCGTGCAGCCCACAGGATCGGGGCAGGCCCACCACCGTGCATCCTGTTACACCGGTCGCATGTCGTTCCTCCATGCTCCAGAGGGTTATGTCCTTTGTCATCAACAGAGGAGATATGACCATGACCAATAACAAGACCTTCACGCTGGACAACCCTGACGCCGGTATCCGGTATACCTACAGACTCGTGCGGGGCATGGTGGAAGTCACCGAGAATTGCTACACCAGGGTACGCACCAGCACCTGGCACGTCCATGTTTGTGAAGCCCGTCAGTGGTACCGCAACCAGCTCGACAAGGGCTACCAACCCGCCTGACCTCTCGCCCTTTGGCTTACGCCAGAGGGTTTTTCTCTTTTGTCAT
>NZ_BAABFL010000158.1:0-629 GCF_039540975.1 Kistimonas scapharcae | reverse complement strand
TTTCAGAGAAGTACTGGAGGACAGCTTTGGCTTTATCGGTTTCGAGGAAACCACGGGCACCGGCAGTAGACGAATAACCTGCGCCACGGGCAGCGGCGGCTTCGGTTGCCCCTTCAAGGAGAAGCGTCAAAAAACGCTCCTGTTGCGAGGTGAAGGGGGTGATCTTCATGTAGGGATAAAGGCTTTTGATCTCAGCCAATATCGCGGAATTGATCAGCTTCGCCATAGTCCTTTAAAGCTACTGAAAAAAGTGATGGAGGAGGCAGGAGTCGAACCCGCGTTTCTGGTTGGGCGACACCACGTAACCCGTCCAGCGTTTCCACATCTCCCCCGGTGATCCCACCACCTTGCGGTTAAATGGGAATCCGCCCCAGAGAAGTCTTCATTTCCCATCGACGATCCCTGTCATGGGGCGGATAATGTTATATTAGCATGGCTAATAGTGGTATGCAATTAAAGTCAAGAAAATTATTACGAAAGTCATGTGTCGTGCGCCGAAGGCTCTGGGACGCCTGTCGAGTGCCAAATTTTCCAGAAAAATTTTTCAGTTCCCCATTTTTCAAAAATCCCGTCTTCATGCGCGACAGTGGGTTTGGGACTCATCATAAAAGACCCCCCCGTCTCCCCGA
>NZ_BAABFL010000157.1:0-629 GCF_039540975.1 Kistimonas scapharcae | reverse complement strand
GCTGGGTTACATGGCTGCGCGAACCTGCCCCATGCCAGCAAGGCTTCTCAAGCTGGCTGAGCCACAGTGGTAATCAGGAAAAGTTTTTCCCTGTGCGACTGAAGCTGCTCGCGGGAATCGGCAGACACCGCAACCAGGTCAATGCCAATCGCAGCCAGCCGTTCTTTGATATCTTCCAGGTGATTCAGGAATTTGGTACACAGCGGGCAGTGTCGTCCGCGGTATATCACCACCATCTGCCATGTCATATCGCCTCGCGGCTGCCCCAACGTCAGCGCGGTATCATCTATGGTTTTAACGGTAATTGACGGAAATGCACTGCCTGCATTCAGTTTGGGAGAAGTGTTCATGATGGGCCTCCGGTTACAGATGCTGGAGGGAGTATTGCTGGAAACAGTGGACGAAACCGCCTCCATCCAAACCATGACTGTGATACAAAATCATCATTTCGGCCAATGATGGTTGCATGCGGGTGGTTTAAAACAGGCCATACACATGTATGGAGGAAACGTATGTTCTTAGTTCGCTGTTTTTTCACATTGTGCCTGTTAGGGGCTGTTGACGTTTCATTGAAAGCCTTGAACCAAGCCTGAAAATCCGCAGTATGTTGCTACCGCTCATGCTTTCAT
>NZ_BAABFL010000156.1:0-621 GCF_039540975.1 Kistimonas scapharcae | reverse complement strand
GCTGGGTTACATGGCTGCGCGAACCTGCCCCATGCCAGCAAGGCTTCTCAAGCTGGCTGAGCCACAGTGGTAATCAGGAAAAACAAAGCATCAACCGGATTAAAACATTAGGAAACCTGCGAGCAAGTGACTTTAAAGAAATGCAGTGAATGACAAATCATTAATTCACTATTATCCAACCTGAAAATGACTCAGTTTCTTGCCATTGAAACCGCTTTTCCGGCTTTCGGATACATTAACCCTGCGTCCGAATCATTTGGTCCAGTCTAACCATGTTTGCCAGAGCGAATAACATCGCCAGCTTGCCATCATTTTTCTGAAGTCCCCGATAACGGGCTTTGATAAATCCAAACTGGCATTTGATGATTCTGAAGGGATGTTCCACCTTGGCTCGGATGCTGGCTTTCAGGTATTCCGTTTTCAAAATGACTTTATTGATTCGGGGGTGTTTCCTGAGTCTCTTCAACTTGCCTGGTTGTTCGGCTATATGCCACTGTACAGAGTCTGTATTGAGCTCTTTTCGCTTCTCAGCGCCTCGGTAGCCGGCATCGGCAAAGACAAACTGTTCATCACCGTGCAACAGATTACGGGCTTGATTAAGGTCATGTTCATTGGCGGCTG
>NZ_BAABFL010000155.1:0-609 GCF_039540975.1 Kistimonas scapharcae | reverse complement strand
TTTTGTGCAAAAACTGTACTCTGTTGCCAAAAGTACGGCCAGCTTGCTCACATTCCCAAGGTTAAGCGGGATTTAAGGTTTTTTACCATGTATCTGGACTGGTGCTGGTTTTCTGAGTGGACATTATCCGAGAAGCAGCAATTGGCACTGATCGTGGTGAATATCCTCGTGTTGGGTTTCCTGTTTGGAGAGCGTGCCATTCGGAACCTGACCCCGCTTATCTCCAGATTGTTTAACCGCTGACAGGAGTCATGCCATGAACACGGAATGTGAGCAGCAGGCGTTGCTGGAAGACTACCTGCAAAAAGAGGAAGACGGCATTACCCGGTTATCACACCGACATAGCAAGGCAGATCTCGCCTTGATGGTTATGACGGGTCAGTTTGATACCCGATGCCTGTTAGGTGCCATGGATGCCGCACTTGCCTATCTGGAGTCCGGTCGTATTGGTGAGGCGCGCAGTCTGCTGGAGCGCACCCATTTCACTTACGTTCAGATCGCCAATGCACGACAGGAACAGTGCGAATGAGTCACTGGAAAGACCGCATCACCGGACAGGGTAAAGAGTCCCCGGATCAACTGCTGGCTAACCCCAACAACTGGCGCAAG
>NZ_BAABFL010000154.1:0-597 GCF_039540975.1 Kistimonas scapharcae | reverse complement strand
AAGCGAAACTTTGTCAGTGTCGTAGCTCTGGCTTGTGCTTTTGTCTGGTTACCAATGTGAAACGTCAACAGCTCCTAGTTTTTCGGTCAGGGTCATGATTTATTGGGATATTCCTTATGTAAATATGTTCAGCTATGGAAATAAACAGCATGACCCTCTGGGGTGTTGGTACGCGTGTGTTTGTATGGTGGCCTTTTGTTACGGAGAAGGTCCTCGGTTGGGGGTTCCAGAGTTATACTGTCGTCCTACCACAAACGAGTCTGGAGCATCGTTTTTGGGACATTATCCAATCGATATGTCTCCCACTATGGATGCTGAATCCAAGATGCATCTCCAGCAATTGACCAGGAATGAAGGTCTTCGGAGAATGATAGCGCCGGATAGCTGGTGTAATCGTGCAAGCAAAATAGCTTCGGTTTTAAAAAAGTTTGGTCCTCTGATTGTAACCAGGCCCAATCCACCAGGTCGGTCTGGTAGACGTTACTCACATTGTGCAGTGCTCACTGGTATCAAAGACCTGAATCCGTGAGTTCTTGATTTACCTGGCAATCAATCGGGTCAATCTCTTAATTCCAGGTGACCGGGTTAATCAGATTT
>NZ_BAABFL010000153.1:0-595 GCF_039540975.1 Kistimonas scapharcae | reverse complement strand
TAAAGCGAAACTTTGTCAGTGTCGTAGCTCTGGCTTGTGCTTTTGTCTGGTTACCAATGTGAAACGTCAACAGCTCCTAGTAATGAAAATCCTAAACACATGCCAGCCATTCCTGGAAAATTACTATTAACCACTGTATCTCTATGTGAGCTTAATCTTTTAGCCTTGATACCCGAAAAATCAGACAAGTAATCATTTTGGCAGAACTCACAAGATACACTACCACCGTACCTCTTAATTATAGATGTAAATCTCTTGTAGCTCATAGAAAACGCCTCATTTCACTTAACCAACGACTAACCATATCAGAACATTAAATATACGCACTTCCACTTCCAAATACTGGCACATCAATAAAATCACCACCTACCCCGATAAGTTCTAACAACCGTTAATACGGCCTATCAACAAAGAGTGTTCTGCCCGGATAATAAAAATCACTATCCCCCATCAGCATTAAATTATTCCTCTCGTAAAAGCTCTTTGATTCACCGGCGCTATTCAGAATCACACTACCTGATTACCACTGTGGCTCAGCCAGCTTGAGAAGCCTTGCTGGCATGGGGCAGGTTCGCGCAGCCATGTAACCCAGCCT
>NZ_BAABFL010000152.1:0-594 GCF_039540975.1 Kistimonas scapharcae | reverse complement strand
TGACACGTCTCCTAACCCAAGGAAAACCAGTGTCGTAAGTTTAGACGGGAGAATGGCTTATGTTAGGTGGTAATCAGGAAACAATTTGTTCCTGACCTAAACAGCAATGTTATGCCAAACGATCAACATTTAATTTACATTGCAGCCTTTTTTTCTAGCAACATTTTAACTTTAAAGTAGCATCACTATCTAAAGGGGAAAATATGGGCCAATGTATATCCAGACCTCGCGGTCATCACTCGCAAGTATCGAGTTCACAATCATCAGAGCAATATCCTGAATCGAATGAGGAGTCCTCCTCATTCGACCAGAGAAGTGTTGCTATCAGTCAAGAAGTATCTGCTCCACTGGCATCACCGGAGTCAAGTAGCATGGGAAGCAGCCAATCAATCAATGCCGCATATTCTCTGACACCTATGCGAACCTTGGAAAACCTGACAATTGTTATCGATGATAACGACCCTGACCCAACAGCTTATACTGCAGAATGCAATTCGCCCTCAACATCAGGTTGAAGTGGTTATAGTTTTCCGGACACACAAACAAGGGTAATCTTGAAACCCTATTAAGGTGTGTGAGCATGTCGGAAAAGAA
>NZ_BAABFL010000151.1:0-594 GCF_039540975.1 Kistimonas scapharcae | reverse complement strand
TTATCCGGATGGTCCGTTGCAGGGCCTTTGTCCTTTGCCGGGGCTGGTGCTTGCCGGGTTTACCGGCAACACGGTTCGTCTGTCAGAGCCTCGGGTTCCTTACGCCTGGCCGTTGGACTATCAGTATCCGGTGCCGCAGGGGAACATTGTGGCTATCTCGCCAGTATCGGGGGGCTTGTTTGTAGCAACCGATGACAAGCCTTATTTGTTGCAGGGTTCGACACCGGCAGCAATGGTGATGGTGCCTATCGAAAGCAATCAGGCATGTGTCAGCCGTGATTCTATGGTCGATATGGGGGATTACTGTATCTACGCCAGCCCTGATGGTCTGGTAGTGGGGCAGGCCAATACTGCGACCCTCACTACTGAATCATTTGTAACAAAACACGAGTGGTCTGATTTCCAGCCCGAGACAATCAGGGCATGGCAGTATGAAGGGAAATACATCGCTCGTACCGATTCAGGCAAAGGTTTTGTTTACGACCTTCGTGGCGAGACTGCGACTTTAACGACACTCGACTTCGATCCCATAGCCGCCTACTTCGATTCCAGTTCCGACAGCCTTTATTTTGCTGATGCTGCCGGTGACGTTTA
>NZ_BAABFL010000150.1:0-594 GCF_039540975.1 Kistimonas scapharcae | reverse complement strand
TGACACGTCTCCTAACCCAAGGAAAACCAGTGTCGTAAGTTTAGACGGGAGAATGGCTTATGTTAGGTGGTAATCAGGAAAAAATATGTTGTATTTAAATTATCCAACGATCTTTCTGCCTTTCAACAAGTAAGACGACTGCAAGGTTCACAGCAGACACCATGCAAAATCATTCCAATGAAAAATGACCGCTACATTGCATGGTCAAATCGATGGATCGAAAATACAGATATAGAAATAGGAAGAAATGGCAGCAATAATCTTCGCTATCTTAACCATTCCAAGCGGGCGAATGTTCATCTGATCTCCCATCCATTCGAACGGTATATTCCTTGGGAGATGAGACATGGTCTCTCTATTGAAGTGTTTGCCATTCATGATATTCGATGTGGAACTGAAGCATTATTTGATTATGATCCAAAAACAAAGGATAAATACATCAAATTTTATTTAGCCACCGTTTCAGCATTAGACCCTCTTCATAAAATAAGAATCGCCGAACAACTTAACAAAGGTAAGTACTCAAAAACTCCTGTGCAGACCACATGGCAGCCAGCATGAGGCGTATTCGATAATATTTGCCAGTCTCGGAAT
>NZ_BAABFL010000149.1:0-590 GCF_039540975.1 Kistimonas scapharcae | reverse complement strand
CGTTTTGTGCAAAAACTGTACTCTGTTGCCAAAAGTACGGCCAGCTTGCTCACATTCCCAAGGTTAAGCGGGATTTAAGGTTACTACGTGCGGGTTATCTTCTGGGTTTGATAAGATACAAGCTAATCCCTCAAGACCTTCCGCGGGCAGCCTTTCTTCCCGTGGAGTGCCTATACGGCTACGCATATGTCTTTCAAGACAGCCTATGCCCACATTCTGCTCGCAACATGTAAGCTTTACGATATCTTCTGATTTTTTCGCGCAGATAAGACACTGAGACTCATCAGGAATTTTCTTTTCCAATGCCTCAATCTCTTCCTCGGCTTCTTGCTTTTCACGCTGCAATTCTTGCTTTTCACGCTGCAATGCAGTGAGTTGCCGGTTGCCCTCTTCCGCCGATCGAACGAGCTCATCAACCCTGCCATTTAAGTTATTAATTTCTCTATCTTTTCTTGCTATATCTCGGCGAATAGTTTGCACTCGCGCATTCAGATCATTTTTTTCTCCTTCTAGGAGCTGTTGACGTTTCACATTGGTAACCAGACAAAAGCACAAGCCAGAGCTACGACACTGACAAAGTTTCGCTTTAG
>NZ_BAABFL010000148.1:0-583 GCF_039540975.1 Kistimonas scapharcae | reverse complement strand
ATTCCGAGACTGGCAAATATTATCGAATACGCCTCATGCTGGCTGCCATGTGGTCTGCACAGGAGTTTTTGAGTACTTACAATGCTCCAATACCACAAGACAACAAGAGCTTTAGTGCACCACCACAAAAAGTGACTGCCGATTTTATTGTGGCCAAGATAACAGATCTGATCGAAGGCCAACAGTATACAGACGCCGGTGAAGTCATGTCAGACATGATGAAACTGGCAGGGCAACCAGCCCAGTTAAGAAAGCTACTGGAACAACTTGAACAGGCTGAGAAAGCTGGGATAGAGATCAAAGTCATAAGTGGTAAAGAGGAATTCTTCAGAAATGAACTGATTGCGCTGATTAATAACAACAAACCTAGCACGCCCGGCTCTGACAACAGAACAGGCATTCAGGTAAAAGACTAAGTATCAAAATTTGAACCATTGGCCCTGACTGATAGGCAAGAATAAAAACCTTAAGATAATTATGGTGTATAGCTCCGTGAATTAATGTGTGAGGTTCCCGACTTCGGCTGACAGTCAAAACTAATGTGTCATTTTGTCTCGTAGAATCTCATAGGGCGTTTTTCCTT
>NZ_BAABFL010000147.1:0-583 GCF_039540975.1 Kistimonas scapharcae | reverse complement strand
CAAGGCTGGGTTACATGGCTGCGCGAACCTGCCCCATGCCAGCAAGGCTTCTCAAGCTGGCTGAGCCACAGTGGTAATCAGGAGATAATTTTGCTTGGCTGCTTTTTCATACCAATATGCAGCTTTTTTGAAGTTTTGAGGGATTCCTTTACCAATATCGTACATATGGGCAAAATTATACTGAGCCAAAGCAAAACCTTGAGAGGCAGATTTTTCATACCAATAAAATGCTTTTTGGTAGTCTTTAATAACACCATTACCATTTTCATAAAGACGAGCAAGATTATATTGAGCAATTTTATCACCTTTATCAGCCCCTTGCTTGTATAGCTCATATGGCGTTTTTGGTTTCTCTGTCAATGCATCCTCACTTCTATGAAATGCTCCCTCAACAGAAAACCCAATTCTTGGACTGTATTCTTTTAAATCTTTTATTATTTTATCAAGAACAGAAAATGACTCTTTGTATGAATCACCTGAATACATGACCATCAAAAAGTAAGTAAGTACTCAAAAACTCCTGTGCAGACCACATGGCAGCCAGCATGAGGCGTATTCGATAATATTTGCCAGTCTCGGAATT
>NZ_BAABFL010000146.1:0-578 GCF_039540975.1 Kistimonas scapharcae | reverse complement strand
TCGACACCTGAGATGTTTCCGCCAACGTCAACCCGCCAGATAGCAGAGGTAGATGGTTTGGCTGGATACGCATTACCTGAAAGGTCAATCAGCCCAAGTTCAGCCACGGTCCCATTAAGGCTTGCGACAAATGTCTCTGCCTGATCGCGGTAAGCCTTTGTCTGATCCCGTAAGGTGGTGGATTCGTCCCTGAAGCCTTCGGCCTCATCACGCAAGACACCGGCAATGTTTGAGTAATTGGCGGCGTTGGATTCGTGGTTCTGGGCGTTGGTCATGGCGACACCGGCCTGATCCCGATAGGTCAGGGACAGGTCACGGGCACTCTCGGTGCTGGAGAGTACAGCTTGTGCAGATACCAGAGCGGTGTCTGTATCAGACTTGGCGGTCAATACTTCCGTGTGTTTGATAACGACATCGCCATGCTTCGCCACCACATTGTCGTGTTTGGTGGTGACATCCGATTGACGGGAAGTAATATCGGCCTGCTTCGCAGCAACATCAACCTGCTTACTGGTCACGTCTGACTGGCGGGTGATTACATCATCCTGCCTGTCTTCTACATCCTGCCGGTTGGCGGC
>NZ_BAABFL010000145.1:0-574 GCF_039540975.1 Kistimonas scapharcae | reverse complement strand
TTCATTGGGGTATATGACTCCCATGAATTTTGAGTTGGCAAAGGCAGCTTAGGCGGATGTCCATTTTTACTGCTTCAGATCAGGGCGGCAGACATCAACATCAGTAGTCGTTCGTTGAGCCGGTTATTTCGTAAAGATATCGGGCTTTCTTATGTCGAGTACCGGCAGCAGGCTCGACTTTTTCTGGCATTGAAACGTTTGGCTCAAGGGCTACCGGTTACAACCGCGGCAATGGAGGTGGGATTTTCTAGCTTGAGTGCGTTCAATAATCTCTTCAAAAAGAACTTTGGTCAGACACCTGGGCGTATCTTTGATGCTTCATAAACAAGATCGCAGATTAGGATAAACAGCTTTGACGCTTTCTGACATAAAACCGCCGGCAGAAACCGGCGGTTTTAATACGAGATTCAAGACGTCTGTCTTAGAACTGTTCTTCTTCAGTAGAACCGGTCAGTGCTGTTACAGAAGACTGGCCACCCTGGATAACGGTAGTCATGTCATCGAAGTAACCCGTGCCGACTTCCTGCTGGTGCGCTACAAAGGTGTAACCCTTCTCGGCAGCAGCGAACTCGGG
>NZ_BAABFL010000144.1:0-545 GCF_039540975.1 Kistimonas scapharcae | reverse complement strand
GCCTGCTCATAGTCCGGCTCTGACCGCCGCTGAAGCTGCAACAGGAAACGGTCGATGTTGTCGACCAGCAGCTCAACGGCGTTCAGGCAGTCCTCGTGCTGGTTGAGTTTGCGTAAGGTGATCGGATCCATAGCCTGTACCTCGGTATAATGCGGCCAAATTATCGCTATTATGTCAGCGTCGTGTGATGATCTGTGTCCTACAGATGACGCGGGACTTCCTTTTTCATTACGTAGAAGTTAATCACGAGATCGTCCGTGAGTTTGTCCTTACCTTTGCCGGTGACTACCTGCACATTAAAGTCACCCTTGTCGTGCGTCATTGTCTGCAGAGACTGGTCGGTAATGACATGCTGGCTGCCATCCACCAGGTCCAGCGTCAGCTCAAAGCCCCCAATGCACGAGGCGCTTCCCTTGCTGACCTGTATGCCGTTAACCCGCATTTCGGCGGTTTTACTGACAAGCGCCTTGAAGGCATCGACGATTTTTTCCTGCTGTGTTTTTGCCATGTGGAACTCCTCCCTGTGTGGCCAGAATGCCGGGAAT
>NZ_BAABFL010000143.1:0-524 GCF_039540975.1 Kistimonas scapharcae | reverse complement strand
TGGTGTCGAGGAAGCGGGTGGGTTGGTGTCAATAACCAGCTCTAAATTACCTGTCCCCGTCAGGTGGGTGGGCGAGATTACATCTGCAACGGCATACAGGTTCCTTTTGCCAAAGAGGGATTACACGTATCGGGTACAGGTAAAAAGGGATGGGGACTGGATATGGGTTACAAGGTATGCAACCGCCTGGTTCCATATTCACGGGAATATAACAGTATCGGTATGGAAGCGATGATAAAGGGAATTATCTACAGGAAGGATACGGGGCAGATCGAATACACGATGCAAGGCCCTGATATGAACTCGCTGGCTGCACAAGCGACACCTGACAACGATGTGGTGTTGGGTGAAGCGGATGGGGCTACTCAATACATCAAAGACGGGGCTGTTGTTGAGCGACCCGAGATGGGCGTCACCGTCATTGAAGACCAGCAGCTCGGCACAGGACAAGTGTTGCGTGTTGAGGGTATCCCTGCCGGGACAAGGGTCATTTGTCCGGGGTTTGATGGGGTGGTTGATGACGG
>NZ_BAABFL010000142.1:0-524 GCF_039540975.1 Kistimonas scapharcae | reverse complement strand
ACAGCTGTCTGCGCCTCAATGGACACCGGCAGGTATTTGAACAATCGTCGGATCACGGTTTTCTTGGCCATCTCATCGAAGTGCGACTTCCAGGGGCCATCGCTTCCAGCCTTGGAGCCGTCCCGAATGGCTTTGATTTCCGCCATGGACATATATTCCACCTGCCAGCCACCGGAGCTCAGATGACCTACCGCATAGACGCCGATCATTGTGTCATTGCCATTACGGGTCAGTGACGGCTTGTGGATAACCGTGGTCTGTGTTCCGTAGAGAATCTCGAACTCTTCACCTTCGTACACACACCGTGCATCGATGTGCTTAATGGCACCGGAACGTCGCGCCAGCTCCAGCATGCCGCGATAGCCCAGCATGAACTGGCACTCCAGCTTGTTCAGCTTGCGGTTGAAATAGGGGATCAGATAGCAGTGCCCCAGCGCTCCTCCGGGTACCAGCCCCAGCTGTGCGGACTGGATAACGGAGCCAAGCAGTGAGGCATCGGTGCACTCTTTCAGCTTCGGTGTCTT
>NZ_BAABFL010000141.1:0-523 GCF_039540975.1 Kistimonas scapharcae | reverse complement strand
AATTCCGAGACTGGCAAATATTATCGAATACGCCTCATGCTGGCTGCCATGTGGTCTGCACAGGAGTTTTTGAGTACTTACGGATATACGCCTCTACTCTTTTTGGCAGAAAAGAATGATTATGACACGATAGATTTTCTAATAATGCATGGTGCTGATCCTAGACAAAGTCAATCAAGTCTGACAACTCCTCTGCATGTTGCCTGTAAAAATAATAACAGGGAGTTAATTGATTTATTTTCAGACTTTACAAACCTTGTTGTTAGCCAGAATGTTGATGGCGATACACCTTTGCATTTGGTGCTTAAACAAAAAAACGATAAAATGGACCGATGGGTAAGACTGCTGATTAATTCTGGTGCTGATATCAATAAAGCCAATAATGCAGGCGAAACACCAAAAATGCTCATGCATGGCATTTATGACGAAAAGGGGTTTCCTATTGCATATTCTGGTTTACTTGAACACCGATTCTGGTCTACTTGAACACCCCCGTCACCTTACGTATTGGCGAGCCTGATTT
>NZ_BAABFL010000140.1:0-519 GCF_039540975.1 Kistimonas scapharcae | reverse complement strand
TTTTTCATCTCGTTCTCCGTTTGACTCAGTGTAAGTCGGAGAACTCTAATTCGAAATGCCCCTAGTTTAGGGGATGATTACAAATCGACAAATAACAGAATTAAAAAACATGTTGGATAATGCAACCAAAAAAATGAATTCTGAAACCAGCAAGAACGTAACAAACGAAGCAACAATCCAAGAACTAAAAGACCAAATAGATAAATTGAAGCGAGACTTAGATGAAAAGAAAGCTGCACTCCAACAACTACAACCCAGAAAATTTTCGACACTTAGTCATTTGATGGCCACAAGCTTACTCATGACAGCAGAAAGAAAGGAAAGACAAAAAAAGCGTGATATCACTCCAGAAAGTGTTACTGACACAACGACAAGGTCAATCGATGAGGCTAAAGCAACAGTTACTGAAGAAGAAAAGCATGACGATCAAAAAGCCACTGCGGTGTTTGTCAACATAGTTGTCGCCCCAACTCAAGCCGCTTTCTTAAGTTGATCAGCTGAAGATCTGTCGGGATTAAG
>NZ_BAABFL010000139.1:0-516 GCF_039540975.1 Kistimonas scapharcae | reverse complement strand
TGGCTACTTGGCACCTTTCAAGTATGAACAGGAACTTGCCAAGGCAGCGTAAAAAAGTGTCCGGAAAACTCTTGCCAGATCAAGTCAGAGTAGAAAAGGAATATCAAGTGGTTGATCAAACACATTATGAGGACGTCTCAGATTTTGTTGGAGGACTAGACAACGTGTTAAGTCAAAGCACACTGGATTTTCAAGTTGAAGATGGAGGACCACATTGCCTAACTCAAGAGATAGTTATCACTGATAATAAAGAATAGGGTAATCACAAACCAGAATCGCCACATCTATGGCCCATCTATTTCTATCCTCTGAATGTTCAGCGTAGAATGAGACTCTGATAGTCCGGACAAAATGTCAGACATCTCTAAGCTGTGAGGTACCGCTACAAGCTTGTAACAGTACCTCTTGCAGGAAAGATCAGACCATACCTAGACAGGTAAGTACTCAAAAACTCCTGTGCAGACCACATGGCAGCCAGCATGAGGCGTATTCGATAATATTTGCCAGTCTCGGAAT
>NZ_BAABFL010000138.1:0-509 GCF_039540975.1 Kistimonas scapharcae | reverse complement strand
GGCTTAATCCCGACAGATCTTCAGCTGATCAACTTAAGAAAGCGGCTTGAGTTGGGGCGACAACTATGTTGACAAACACCGTAGCCGCTAACCCGGAAGCAAACCCATATCCATAACGGCCTTCCTCAAGTTCTGCCAACATTCTTTCCAAAGCAAACCGGGTTGGGTTCTGGCTGCGAGAATATTCAAATCCAGTATGCTGTCCTGGCGCCGGTTGCTGGTAGGTGGAAGATGTAACAATATTGGGCATAATAGCCCCGGTTACCGGGTCTGGCTTTTGTCCAGCATGAATGACCTTAGTGCGAAAGCGTCTTTGTTCTGTATTCACAGTAATACTCCATCAAAATCTGCACCCTCTTGAGTCATAATGTTCACTGCCTTTCTGATTTTTTTAGGACGAGACTGCATGTGTTCTGCTATCTCCGCAGCGGTGTTTGTCAACATAGTTGTCGCCCCAACTCAAGCCGCTTTCTTAAGTTGATCAGCTGAAGATCTGTCGGGATTAAGCC
>NZ_BAABFL010000137.1:0-500 GCF_039540975.1 Kistimonas scapharcae | reverse complement strand
GGCTGGGTTACATGGCTGCGCGAACCTGCCCCATGCCAGCAAGGCTTCTCAAGCTGGCTGAGCCACAGTGGTAATCAGGTAATTTTATAAGCTGATTTGAACCGTAACGCAGCATGTAAAGCTGACATTTCATGTGAGCCCTTCTCTTTGGGCAGGCATGACGTTTGCTCAAGCTTTGCGCCGTGTTTGATCAGTATGTCGACTGTTTCTGCGTTACTGTACAGGCAGGCGTACAATAAAGGCGCAGATCCGTGAATTTTCAAATGCACTAGATTTTTTAAACCTGCTTCCAGTATTGCATCAAGTAACATTGAACATCCAGATGCAATGATGGGTGCTAATGGGTTGTCGGGCAGATATTCGGTATCATCCTTTGGCTTTGTCGTGATTACTTTTGAGCATTTATCGTCATCAGCTTCTAGGGGCTGTTGACGTTTCATTGAAAGCCTTGAACCAAGCCTGAAAATCCGCAGTATGTTGCTACCGCTCATGCTTTCATA
>NZ_BAABFL010000136.1:0-500 GCF_039540975.1 Kistimonas scapharcae | reverse complement strand
TTTTGCCTGAAGAGCACAGGGGACGCTCTCTTCATTCAATTTAGCCTTACTTCTTCAGATCGTTAAGCGGGAGTTAAGGTTCTACAGCCCAATACCTGATATTGACCTACAGACAGTAGTTCTCCTGCTTTGTTGTAACCTATTCTGCTTTCTGATATTGGTTGATAATTGTTAAGATTCAGTGCTGCTTCTTGTATTATTGTAGGAATTTTATTTTAGTAAGATTGATTTTTAATGTTCAACAAAAGTCTGATTTAATTATAGGTTCAATAAAAAGACGTCTTCTGTTTTGGTTTTGTTGTTTCAATATTTTTTATTAATACAGTGGGAGCTCGATCTGTATTAATGGTGTTCAGGGTCATATTTTATTATCGATCACACAGATGTCCTGCGCCATTAGTCAGTGATTTAATAAAAGAACCTGATTACCACCTAACATAAGCCATTCTCCCGTCTAAACTTACGACACTGGTTTTCCTTGGGTTAGGAGACGTGTCATG
>NZ_BAABFL010000135.1:0-103147 GCF_039540975.1 Kistimonas scapharcae | reverse complement strand
AGGCTGGGTTACATGGCTGCGCGAACCTGCCCCATGCCAGCAAGGCTTCTCAAGCTGGCTGAGCCACAGTGGTAATCAGGTATTTTTTAGGTCGTGAATGATCAAGGTGGTCAGGGATTCTGTATACAAGTTCACCTTCGTAGTCACCGACTTTTTCTCCTTTTGCGAAATGGCGTGCACATTTGACCCCTTTTCCTTCGGTGTCAACAACACCTTCATCACTAACGTATGTATTTCCGTCATAGCCGTAGTGCTGAAATCGGGGGGATTTCAGTGAATCAACATGCTCCTCTTCCTCTTGCTTCAATCTGATCTGGTCATACCTGTTTTCATCAAGCAGTTGCAATACCTGTTCAAAATCGCTGATGGTTTTCGATGCTACATTACTGGAAGGCGCGGGAGATAATGGTGTGCTGAGAGTCTGATTATCAACAATGTCTACCTTAACGTTAGCGGCAAAGGTGGGCTTTGTAGCGGGCGATTCCAGTGTGCTTGGCAAGTGAGCACGCAGGAAATCCATAAAATGTCTGTCTCTTTTGTGCTCAATTTGCATTGAAAAAGTCCTTTTTAAATTCTGGATGATTGCTCCACCATGAGTTTGACAATTAATGTGAAAAGGTATTGGTAACAAATTCTGTTAGTTCCATATGACATATCAGGCAATTTAGTGGCTAGCCAGATGTCGCGTTCTGGGTGTGGCTACGTGGAAATCCCTACCAAATGTCTTTATTGCGAAACTAGCTGTCGCAATAACAACAGAACCCGTAGCTCTCCCCTCCGTAGAATGCAGGTAACAAAGAGAATATCGCGCTGCACCAACCGACCCGGACACAGGCAACACCTGTCACAAGAACCAGAAATCCACGGTCCGGTCACAATCATAATCAACAGCCGACAGTGAATTCCATGAACAGTCAATCGCAGTTTACCCCCTGGCTGGAGTGGCTTGATGGCCAGCAGGAGAGCATGCTGGCGGAGACCATCCGGCTGGCAGAAATCAATTCCGGCACCCTTAATACAGAGGGCGTCAATCGTGTACGTCATGTACTCGAAGGTCTGACCCAGGCGTTAGGCGGAACACAGGAAGTCATCGACGTTGCCCCCTGGGAGCAGGTCAACGACGCCGGTGAAGTGATTCATCATGAGCTGGGCAAAGCGCTGAGAATCAGCAAACATCCGGATGCGCCGCTGCGGGTGTTTTTCTGTGGCCATATGGATACGGTCTTTGCGGTGGATCATCCGTTCCAGTCCGTCCGTTGGCTGGATGACAATACACTGAATGGTCCTGGCGTCACCGATCTCAAGGGCGGTCTGCTGGTGATGATCCGCGCGCTCGAAACACTCGAGCGCAGCCCCTGGGCAGGAAAGATAGGCTGGGAAATCCTGTTTAATCCGGATGAAGAAATTGGTTCGCCCGGTTCGGCGGCATTGATCCGCGAAGCTGCCTCCCGCTGTGATCTGGGCATGATTTACGAACCCAGTTTTCCGGATGGCAATCTTGCGGGGCAACGTAAAGGCAGCGGTAATTTTGCGGTGGTCTGCCAGGGGCGTGCCGCCCATGCCGGGCGTGAACATCATCTGGGCCGTAACGCCATTCGTGCCATGAGTGACTTTGTCAGCGCACTGGATGATCTGAATGGGCAGCGTGAAGGGGTCACCATTAACCCGGGTTATATCCACGGGGGCGGTGCTGTTAATGTGGTGCCTGATACCTGTGTCTTCCGGTTCAACATCCGTATTGAGCAACCTGAAGATGAAGCCTGGTGCTTCAGCCAGATTGAGCCCATTGTGGCAGCGATCAATGCGCGGGATGGCATGAGTCTGGCGCTGCACGGAGGCTTTGGCCGTAAACCCAAGATTCTGACGCCGGCCAATGAGCGCCTGTTAGCCCTGGCTCGTGAATGTGGTGCAGAGCTGAACATGCACATTGAATGGTTGCCGACGGGGGGGTGCTGTGACGGCAACAATCTGGCCGCGGCGGGCATTCCGAATATTGATACCCTGGGCGTCCAGGGTGGCAAGATCCACAGTGCGGATGAATACCTGCTGGTCGACAGCCTGGTACCCCGCGCCAAGCTGAGTGCGTTGATGCTGATGAAACTGGCGGCCAGTGAGGATATTCGCTGGCTGAAAGCCGTCAACCGGCCGGAGTAAATCTATGCTGTTGGTGCGTCCTGTAGTCTTTGGCGATCTGCATAACCTGGAGCGGCTGGCGGTGATGGCCGGTGGTTCCATGTCGACCCTGCCTGCTAACCGGGACCACCTGGCGGAAATCATTGCCATCACCCGGCGAACCCTGTCGGATACCCGGCAGCTGTCGACCGAAAGCTGCCATTTCGTCCTGGAGGATACGGAAACCGGTGAGATCTGTGGCGTGGCCGGCATCAATGCGGCGGTCGGCCTCCGGTATCCGTTCTACAGTTACCGCATAGACGACATTGTACATGCCTCGGATGAGCTGCAGATGCACAGCCGGGTGGAGGCGCTCCGGCTTTGTCACGAATATACCGGGTCAGCGAACCTGTGTTCACTGTACCTGACGCCTGAGCACCGTACGTTTGAAAAACTGGAACTGTTGAGCCGTGCACGTTTGCTGTTTATTGCGGTTCATCGCGCCTGGTTTGGTTCCCGGATCATGGTGGAACTGCAGGGGGTGCGTGACCAGCAGGGGCGGTCACCGTTCTGGGAATGCCTGGGACGACATTTCTTCAGTATGGCGTTGGATCGGGCCGTTTATCTGGCAGGTATCAAGGCGCGTAGCTTTATTGCGGACATGATGCCGAAGTATCCGGTTTACATGCCGTTGCTCAGTGAGGAAGCCCGCGGCGCCATTGGATGTGTCCATCCAGAACGGCGCGATGTCCTGCGTTTGCTGGAAGATGAAGGCTTTGAGTTTGCAGACCATGTGGATATCTTCGATGCCGGTCCACAGCTGGAGGCAAGGCTGGGCCAGCTGCGGACATTGCGCGAAGCTGACATGGCTGAAGCGGACATTACGGACACCCATGATACTGAAGCAACGCACCTGGTCTGTAATGCCGGGTTGCTGGATTTTCGTTGCCTGCAGGCGACGGCTGACGCCGGCAAGGTGTCGCTGAGTGCGGGGCAGGCGGATGCCCTGCGGGTATCTGCCGGTGATCCGGTGTTGCAGGTGGCGGCCGATAACAATAAGCAATGTGCTGGCACCCTCAAAAGAACAGGAGACCATTGTCATGACTGAGCGCAGGATTGATTCGTTACTTAACGCCATGTGGGAGGATTACCTGACCCTGAATCCGGATGCCCGCAGAATTCATGACCTGTTTGCGGGTTTGAATAATGGTGTGGTCATCAATGACCATATTGCCTTGCGCACCTTCAACAATGACAAGGTTTGCCTCGACAAGATTGCGCGCCCGTTTCTTGAGGCCGGTTACCAGCCGAAAGGCGACTACCGGTTCGATACCAAGAAACTGGTTGCCAAGCATTTTGAACATGAAGATCCTGAATTGCCGAAAGTTTTTATCAGTGAATTGCTGGTAGAAGAATTGTCGGAGGAGGCTCAGGCAATTATTAACAGCCTGGTCGATCAGGTGGATGCCCGGGACCTGGGCAAGGATATTTTCTGTTATTCCGGCCGGCATTGGGACATTCCCTTTGCAACCTACAGCCAGTTGCTGGGGGAAAGTGAATACGCCGCCTGGATGTCGGCCTTTGGTTACCGACCCAACCACTTTACTGTGTCGGTGAATCACCTGCAGTCACACGACTGCCTTGAGGCATTGAACCAGTTGCTGCTGGATGAAGGCTTTTCCCTGAATGACAGTGGTGGTCTGATCAAAGGCTCACCGGACGTGTTCCTGGAACAGTCATCGACCATGGCGAATCGCATTGCTGTCGACTTCAGTGATCGCACCGTGGAAATCCCCAGCTGTTTTTATGAGTTTGCCCTGCGCTACCCCTTGCCGGACGGAACCCTCTACCAGGGGTTTGTGGCGGCATCGGCAGACAAGATTTTTGAAAGTACTAACGTCACCGGACGTTAACCAGGCGCCAGGCCCCACTTCCCGGGGCCTATGATCCTGCCAGGAAGGTTTCGTTTTCCCAGGTTGCAACCGCAACCCAACTGTGAACCGCGTTTTTACCGTGACACCGGAACACTGAACAGCTTGTGCCGTATGTCTCTGATGGTGGTATTAGCGTAATGATAATGACAGATAGAGGAACCGGTCAGGTTCCCGGATAACAAAGGTCAGGAGTGAGGTAATCTCTATGATGGTAATTCGGCCGATCAAGGCAAGTGACTGGGATGCCCTCTGGGATATGGCTCACAAGACAGGGGTCGGGTTTACCTCGCTGCAGCCGGATGAAGAGCGTGTGCTGGCCAAGCTGCAGTGGGCCTTGGAGAGCTTTGATTCACCGGTGGCGCTGGAGGAAGCGCTCTACCTGTTTGTCCTGGAAGATACGACCAACGGCAAGGTGGCAGGTATCTGCGCCATCGAATCCGCCGTTGGCATGAGTGATCCATGGTACAACTACCGGGTCAATACCCAGGTGCATTCATCCCGGGAGCTGGGCGTCTACAACAAGGTCGAAACGCTGACCCTGTGTAATGACCATACCGGCTATTCGGAACTGTGTACCCTGTTCCTGTTGCCTGAGTATCGCCACAGCCGTAACGGACACCTGTTGTCCAAGTCCCGCTTTCTGTTTATGGCGGAGTTCCCGCGCCGGTTCTCTGAAGGGGTGATTGCCGAGATGCGGGGCTACAGCGATGAGAATGGGGTTTCACCCTTCTGGGAGGCGCTGGGCCGTCATTTCTTCTCTGTGGATTTTGCCCATGCCGATCAGGCGACGGCACGCAGCAAGGTGTTTGTTGCCGAGCTGATGCCCCGCCATCCCATTTATCTCAACCTGTTGCCGGAAGAGGCACAGCAGGTGGTTGGCCTGACCCATGATGCCACCACACCCGCACGCAAACTGCTGGAAAGTGAAGGCATGCGTTACAGCGGTTGTGTGGCGATCTTTGATGCCGGTCCACTGATGGAAGCGCGTATACAGGATATCCGCCTGGTGCGTGAAAGCCGCTACTTCAAAGTCCACGTCGATGATGAGCGCGAACCTCATGGTGAGCCCTGGCTGTTGGCCAATACCAAATTCCACGACTACCGCTGCGCCATGAGCAAGGTGGCTTTCTGCGGCAATAACATCGTATGTGTGACCGGCGAACAAGCCGACGCATTACGGGTTGATGAAGGCGACACCTTGCGGGTGGTTCACCTGTTGCCACACCGGGCGGTTTAATTTTTACGCATATCAGGGAGTATTTATGACAGCTTCTCTCTTTATTAACGGTTGCTGGCTGGAAGGCAATGGGCAGGCATTTGCCTCACTGAACCCGGCGGAAGGCAGCGCCGTCTGGGAAGGGTATGCGGCAGATGCAGGTCAGGTTGCTGATGCGGTTGATGCTGCGCGTGCTGCGACCCTTACATGGGCCGATTTGGGGTTTGCCGGTCGTGAAGCGATCGTTAAGCGCTATGGCGAATTGCTAGACCGTGATGGTGAATTACTGGCGCAGACGATCGCCAATGAAACCGGTAAACCGATCTGGGAAAGCCGAACGGAAGTCGGCGCCATGAAGGGTAAGATCGGTATTTCGGTGACGGCTTATCATGACCGGACCGGTATTCGTGAAAACGAGGCTCCCGGCGCCAAGGCGTTTGTACGGCACAAACCTCACGGTGTTGTTGCGGTATTTGGTCCTTACAACTTCCCCGGCCATCTGCCGAATGGACATATTGTGCCTGCTTTGCTGGCTGGCAATACCATCGTATTCAAGCCCAGTGAACTGACGCCGGCCGTTGCCGAGAAAATGGTCGCCTTATGGGAAGAAGCCGGCCTGCCTGCCGGTGTGCTCAACCTGGTACAGGGCGAAAAAGAGACCGGTATGGCGCTGGCACAGCACCCCGATATTGATGGCCTGTTCTTCACCGGCAGTTCCCGAACCGGCGAGCTGATTCATCAGCAGTTTGGCGGCCATCCCGGCAAGATCCTGGCGCTGGAAATGGGCGGCAATAATCCACTGATTGTGGATGAAGTCGCCGACCAGCGTGCTGCCGTACACGACACGATTCAGTCGGCCTATATTACTGCAGGCCAGCGTTGCACCTGTGCCCGTCGTCTGTATGTGCCGAAAGGCGAAACCGGAGACCGGTTTGTTGATGCGCTGGTAGCTGCGATTGGCAAGATTCAGGTCGGACGCCAGCATGATGATCCACAGCCGTTTATGGGATCGCTGATTTCGGAGCAGGCGGCAGACGGTATTCTCACCGCACAGGCGAGTCTGGTAGCGCTGGGTGGCAAGGTGTTGACGGAAGTCCGTAAGCTGGAAGAAGGCACGGGACTGTTATCACCGGGCTTAATTGATGTGACCACCATTGAAGAACTACCGGATGAAGAGTACTTCGGTCCTCTATTGCAGCTGATTCGCTATGACAGTTTTGATGAGGCGATCGCGCTGGCCAACCGTACCCGTTTCGGACTCTCCGCCGGGCTGTTGAGCGACAATCGTGACAAGTTTGATCGTTTTTACAGCCGCATCCGTGCCGGCATTGTGAACTGGAACAAACAACTGACAGGCGCCAGTAGTGCGGCACCTTTTGGCGGCATTGGCGCCAGTGGCAACCACCGGGCCAGTGCCTATTATGCGGCTGATTACTGTTCATATCCGGTGGCCAGTCTTGAGACAGAGCAGGTCACGATGCCTGCTAATCTGGCGCCGGGGCTAAGTCTGTAAACCTCATTGCTAAGAGATAACATTAAGCCCTCATCATGTGTTGATGGGGGCTTTTTTATGTGTAGAGATTTGTGCTGACTTATCCACCGATACCCGTGGGAATGCCGTCACGTGTTAACAACCAAAGGTTACTTAAACCAGTTTTTTTGCAACTTTTTGCACAATAATGCGTCGAAAAAATAGAGGGGATAGGATTTTTTTTCGGGAAATACCGTTATAGCTGTCTATATTGCAATAGCTTGAGTTAATCACAGTCGAAGTTGTTATCTGCAGTTTGATCGCATTATTCCAGCGTATTTCCCCAAACAGGGAGACCCTATGCAGAAGAATGATATTCTCGCCGTGGCATTGATGACATTCGCGTTTTTCCTGGGTGCCGGAAACCTGGTGTTTCCCCCCATGGCAGGCCAGCAGGCCGGGGAAAACCTCTGGTGGGCGCTGATTGGTTTCCTTGCCATAGATGTTGGATTATCCCTTCTCGCGATTATTGCCATTGCCCTTCAGGGCAGCCCCAACGCCCTGACCCGTGACCTGCCTCCCCGTATCGGTATGCTGTTCTGGGTGGCTGTCTATGTGATTATTGGGCCTGCTTTTGCGGTACCCAGGACCGCCGTGGTCGCCTTTGAGACCGGTATTTCGCCCTGGTTTGGTCAGGTTGAGCCCTGGTACCTGACGGCATTTTCCATCATTTTCTTTTCCATTGTGATCTGGCTGTCGATCTTCCCGGGCAAACTGGTCACGATTGTCGGGCGTATATTAACGCCCTTGCTGGCCGGGTTATTGTTGGCCATCTACCTGTGTATGTTGCTCACCCCCCATGAAGCGCCGGGAATGCCCTGGAATGACTACACATCGCATCCGGTCATTGAGGGCATGATCCAGGGATACCTGACTATGGATACCCTCGGGGCACTGGCCTTTGGTATTGTGATTGCGTCATCTGTGAAGGGGCTTGGCGTAAAACGCCGTGAGGATGTGGTCAAATATACCGTTATTGCCTCTGTGATCGCTGGTGTGTTTCTTTGCCTGGTGTATTTTGGGCTGTTTTACCTCGGGGCAACCAGCCGGACGGTTGCGCCCGGAGCAACAAATGGCGCGCAGATTCTCAGTGCATATGTCTATCATTTGCTGGGTTCTGGCGGACTATTGGCGCTGACAGCGGTCATTGTCCTGGCGTGCCTGACGACGGCTATTGGTGTGACGACTGCCTGTGGTGACTATTTCCATCACCAATTCCAGCGGGCATCCTACCAGTTCTGGATTGTTCTTCTGGCATCCTTGTCGGCCGTGGTGGCGAATGTCGGGCTGGAGACGTTGATCTCACTGTCATTACCCGTCGTGGTTGCCCTGTATCCGGTGTCTATTGCGCTGGTGCTGTTTTCCATCGCTCGCAGTTTTATGCCGATTCCCCGAACCACGGTGGTGGTTACCGTAGCGGTGATCTTTGTCATCAGCACCTCGGACAGTTTCAGCACCATCGGGCTATTGCCCGAATGGTTGCTGATGACGTTCAGGCGGTTACCGTTGTTTAGCAGTGGTGTTGGTTGGCTGGTACCCGGCGTAGCCACCTTCCTCGTGGCGTGGATTCTCTGTCAGTTACTGGAACAGCCCCGTCGGCTGGGCAGGTAATCCTTTTTACCAGGATGGGCCGCTGACGCTGTTATACGTCAGGTTAGGTTGTCCTCTCTGAGCACCCTGCGCTGTAGCTGTTAAAAGAACGCATTGGGCCACGGCGCTGCCGGGGCAGGCGGCCGCTGCAATGGCATAAAAGTCTCCCTGGGATTCCGGGTTGGCAACGGCATAGCCGAGTGCTGTCAGGTCGGTGGTGTAGGTCTGGTTCTGTGAATAGAAACGTTCCTGGGCCTGCATCACTTCCATCAGCATGGCTTGGCCGTCACTCTGTCGTCCCCTGGCGGCCTGTTCGGTATAGGCCGGGTAGGCAATAGCGGCAATGATGCCGACTATCGCTACCACAATCATCAATTCCAGCAGGGAAAAACCTGACGACGCTTTGATCATTTATTTTCTCTCCAGTAGGTAGACTCCATCACTTCCAGCTGGCTCAACGGGTCGCCATTGATGGGGGTGATATTACCCTGATCCCCACGACGGTTGCCGGTGAAGGGGTTACCTTCGGTACCGATCGTGAGGTTCACGCCGTTGTTGTTGATGGTGATAACCGGCGCAGGTGCGATACCGCCGCGCAGCAGTGCCACGGAGCGGATCGGGTTGCCATCTTCATCCTGATAAACGGCGGTGCCGTCCAGCAGGTTCAGTGCATAAGCGTTGGCCTGACCCACATCCGGTCCGCAACTCATCACCGTGCTGTTTGTCGTGGTATTGTAGGTATTGAAAAAGACCGCGCCATTGATGGTAACTGAGTTAGACAGCACCTTTTCAGTTGCTCCCAGTGAGAGATACCAGCCATCCTTGTTGTTGAAGTAATCCGACGTCAGGGTATAGGTATCGCCGGGTTCCAGTGCCAGGATCAACGCGTCAAGGCGCTGCTGTAAAGCCGCAGTTCGAATGGCTGCTGTCTTTTCCGCTTCATCGACCAGCCAGGCAAACGCTTCTTCGACCGTCAGTACACCGTTTTCATCGGCCGCCAGTGCCGCTGCCAGCTGATCAGCTGTCAGAATATCTGAGGCTTCGAGTATCCCGTTGTCGCCGGGATCATGTTCCAGTAAAAAGGCGGCTTGCAGGGCGGCAGAGGTTTGGGCCGCGTCATTCAGTGCAGTCAGAGCCAGACGTCCCTGGTCGACACCGTATAAGGTGTCATAGACAGACTGCAGACTGCTGTTATCAGGATCCAGGGCCAGTTTGTTGCTGATATACGAAAGGGCTTCTGCCAGTGAAAGTGTGCCATTGCCGTCTGCATCACCATGACTGGTAGCTTCAGTGAAAAGACCGCCGAGCAATGCCGTCAAAATATCGGTTTGTTGGCTGGTGGCTGCGCTATAGACCCAGTCCAGATCAGGATCATTGCTGCTACCGCCATTCAGGGCATCCAGAAACGCGAGAGCTTCTGCCATCGTCAGGTTGTTGTTTGGGTCGGCGGCTTTCAGTTGGCTGAGGGCGTTTGCGTCGAGATAAGTTTCCAAGACTGAGTCTGGGCTGGCTTCCTCTGCCTGCCAGGTAATCGCCTGTTCAAGCGCCGACTGCTCCGACTGGATCGCCAGCTTTTGCTGCTGCATGGCATCAAGCTCAGTCTTCAGATTGTTAATGGTGCTTTCCAACTCAGCAACCGAATCATTGAGACTCTGAAACGGACTATCTTCATCAGCGGCAATTGCATCAGCTAAAGTGCCTGCAGTGACTGTATTGAGTGCCAATACACTGGTTTGCCATTCCGCCTGTTTCTCCAGCAGTGCGATTTCCTTGGCACTGCTGTCTTGACCGGCTGCTTTCAGGTCTGCGATTTCCTGTTCCAGTGTTTTAATTTCACTGGTCAGGTCATTCAATGCATCGCGTTGAGCAACCTGTCCGGTGGTACTTTCATCCACATCCGGGGTATCAAGATCGTCGGGGATGCCGTAGTAGGAAGCTTCCAGTGTGGCCAGTTCAGCCTCAAGCGCAGAGGTATCGTCGCCATTCAGGCGGGCTTCATTGATGGCGGCCTGTTTTTCTGTGATCGCCGTCCAGCTTTGCGCGAGTTCAGTCTGAAAGGCTTCCAAGCGAGCGTATTGGGTTAGTAGACCGTCGGGATCATTGATGGCGCTTTCATAGTCAGCTTTCTCTTGTAATGCATTGTTGTAATTGCTAAGAGCCTCATCTTTTTCCGCAAGTTTTTCACTTTGAGTGTTTTGCAAATCAGATAGCTGATTCGATGCAGCTGTGTATTCTTGAGTTGCTGTAGCATGTACCGTTTCTACGTCATCATAAGTGATATTTAGATCAATCAGTGTCTGTTGAGCTTGGTCATATGATGTTTTGTCTGCCACTAATTGGTCAGTTTTGACACTAATATCTGCGTAACTAGGGGAGCCTTGCGAGGTGGATAAATAAAAGAGATTATGCCACTGATTGCGAGAGCCAATCTTCATAGTTAATACAGCAGTATTGGCAGGTGTACTCTTGTTGAGAAAGGGCTCAAGAGCAATGTAACCCGAAGTTTCAAGATACGAATGATAAAGGTTTTTACGCTGTTCCAGCTCTTCAGCGGTTACATTCGAACCAGCATCATTGTATTCCCAGTAATAATAATATTGTTGGGCATACAAGTTCCAAAACAACTCTTGAAGTTTGGTTTCATACTGAGCTTGTTCGGATGGTTGAAGGTATGGCTCTAGAATTGTCAGATCAGCTTTAATTTCATCGATAGTAGGTTCTAGGCGATCAATCTCTTTCTTTGCTGCAACCGCTGATTGTGTATTCTTCAACTGCTGCTCTTTCTCGATGACTACCTGTTCATAGTCAGCTACTGCTTGTTGTGCATTGTTGTAGTTGGTTTCCGCAGCCTGATAAGTAGGCTCAATCACCGTTTCTATTTCAGTAGATAATAAACTGTAGTCTTCAAATATATCCTGAACAGCGACAACTTGCTCCTGAAGCTGTGCCTGACTGGCGATATCGTCAAACACAGACTGGTTATAGGCGAGCTGTTCTGCCTGTGTGTCCAGAGTTTTCTGGAGAGCATCAAGCTGTTCCTGAAGTGCCAGTCGTTGATCCATCAAGACGGTCACGCCCCAGGCATCGCGGTAGGCATCCAGGACTTCCTGTGCTTTTTTAGATGCGTTGACGAGCGCATCAATATTGTCGTTGGCATAATCTGCCACACTGCCATCCGCCTGGGTGAAACCGCTGCAGTTACGGCCAGCCGTTTCACCATGCTGGATACATTCGAGCTCCCGGTTCAGTTCTGCCCATTCGGCATCGGACAGTGTTGTTCCGGTGATATCCGCCAAATGTGATTCAGTGATCACACTGGTACCACTGCTGGCGTAGGTGTAGCTGGTGGGTGTCGTCAGTACGTTGTAATCCTTGAACACGTAGAAGCGGTCACGGGTATCGGTGTTCAGCGGATGAGCTCGCCAGCCACTGCCGAGGGCGACGGCATAGAAAGGCTCTTCGCCCCGTTCACTGTAGATACTCACATCCGGTGTGCCGTAAAAACGACGGTTGCTGGCTGCATCGCTGCCACCGAGGCTGGCAATGCGACCGCCGCTGGCATAACTTGCCAGGCAGTTGGTCACGCAGTTTTGTGCGGTGGTGTCTTTGTTGCGATTAAAATCAATCCGGAAGACCTGGGCGCGGGTATCAGCGGCAAACAGGGTATTAATGACGCCATCACCGTCCACATCCACAGCGACGACGTCACCGGGCATGCCGTTGGTCATGTCTGCAATCTTCAGGTTCAGGCTGTCGTTATAGTTATCCCCATTGGTATCCAGATCATTACTGTTATCACCGTCGAGATCATTAAAACGGCTGGTGTAGTGCGATGTATTAGGGCCACCGGCAGACCAGATCAGTTGGCCGGTCTCCGCATCCACTACATAGATAGCGTTGCCTAGATGATCGCTGACGGGCAGATTGTCATCGTCGTTATCTTGGTTCGGATCATAGCCAGCGGTGAAGATCAGTGCCTGCTTGTTGACCGGTTTGCCATCTGCATCCTTGCCAACGGGCACCTTGGCCAGTACTGGCCGTGACCAGCTCTGGCCGAGTTTTTCAAAACCACTGTCGGGCGCAAGCGGCGTAGAGGTGATTGCGCTGGCGGCGAGGTCACCGTTCGCATAGTTGATTACGCGGTTGCTGGCATCCAGAGAACGTCCGTAACGATCCAGGCGGTTACCCTTTTTGTCCACTGTCAGGCCACGAATTGCCCACAGCAGTTTGGGCTGGTCGATATCCGTCACATCCATGGCGTAGTAATTGTGGCCACCCCGACGCATACCGAAGTAAAGGATCACGCGGGTTGCTGTCTGCAGATCGGGAATACCGTTGCTGCCGGCTTCAACCGTACCCGTGATGCTGCGACGGATACCGACAGTATCAATCAGGTCACCCGCAGCATCTTCCTGGTAGGTGTATTGAACCCAGGCGTTGATGGGGCCATCAATACCGTAGCGCTTTTCCTCGCTACCCTGGAGGTTCTTGAAATAGTGCTTGATATTGGGCAGCAGCTCGCCGGGCATAAAGGCAAACTTCTCTGCACCGGTCTGTGTGTTGACGGCGCGGAGGAAGCCCATGTTGTCGCCGTAAAACAGGTAATCGGCCTGGGTGACATTGACATCCCGAATAGCCAGTCCATCGCTGCCGGTGATGGGGTTCCCCTCGCTGTCTTTCAGAATATCGCCATCCTGGGTTTCCTCTACCCGGTAGGGAATGACGAGAGGCTGACTGTGCAGTACATCAGCCATGACCATCTGAGTGGATTTGTCTGCTTCACCACTTTTTTGTACGGTCACTTGCCGACCTTCAGCAAACGCAACCAGTGTCGTTTCATTGAGTGTGTAGCTACTATCGCTGGGTTCTATACCAATACCGAGCAGGGTGTTGTTCACGGTAGCGGTACTGAGTGGACTCAGGGATTTCTTGTCGCTCAGTGCATTGGCGCGCGGGCCTGGCGGTGTAGCTGTATAGGTCAGCAGTGTCCGGTTGGCAGGGGTAATCTGTTCGGCAGCGCCGCCGAGTGCAACATTGCCGCCATCGTCAACGGTCGACCACCAACTGCGGGCATCCTTTTTAAAGAAGCCTGCCGTTTCACTGGAAGGATCCATATCCGTCGCTGGTTGGCCAGAACTGTCCACAATCAAGGTTTCACTACCGCTGACGGTGTCGCTGTTACAGTCGACCGTGTTGTCATTACTGTCATGACAGATTTCTTCAAGGGCGTATCGTTTGAGGTTACCGGTCCAGGCTGCACCGGTTTCCGGCTTGAACATGGAATAATACAGTTCGTTTTTGTGCGTCAATTTGTTGTAGGCGTTGACGGCGACGCCAGGTGCGGCGAAGTTGGCATCCTGAGACAGAATATCCTGGATGATTTCCTGAAGAGCGGAGACCAGACCTGAGGTGTTATTGGTGGTAAAGTAATTCTTGGCATCGCCTGTGCCGCTCAGCGCCGTTTCTCTTAACAGTTGCTGATCTGTGGCAAAACCGACGGTGTAGGTCTTAACTGAGTCGTTTTTAGTAAATAGGATTTCATCAGTGTTTCCATCATCATTGCTATCAAGCTTATCAATGATGTCTCCATCGGTTGAGAAAAGAAACTCAGCTAGTTCATCTAGGCAGTCGCCACTGTCATTATTATCGTCGTAGTTGTTAGTATCTCCACAGGTCTTTTTATTTGTATTGTTTGCTGCCCAGTTTCTTATTGTCTTATTGGCTCCATAATCATTGTAGGGCACTCCATCAGTCAACAGGATTACATTATTACTTTGACAAGAATGATTGATAGGGGATTTATACTTTGTAGGTGTTAAAAGAGCGCTGGCATCTGTCTCACGATTAGTGCAACGGACGTAACCTGAATAATCGATATAGCATCCACTGGCATCACTTCCATATTCAATATCTTGCCCCATGTAGTATCTGGCAGCTTCATAGAGAGACATGGATAGTGGGGTTCCTCCTTGAGCATAATAGCTATCTAAAGTGTTTTTAATTGATGACTTGGTGTCCTCGATCTTGTCGATGGCTACATCAATAAAACCTCCATCTGAGTTGCTATCAAAACGCATCAAGCCGACATTGACAGGTTTGTTTGAGGCTATCAGATCATCTAGCAGGTTTTGGGTGACTTCCCGCACAACCTGGATCCGGGTTTTGACATAACTGTACTCATAGGCATATTCCCTGCATCGACCATTGCGCCACCTAATACAAGTCTTAGTTGTTACTCGTGAGCAGGCATTGGAATTAAAGTCGTAATCCGCTTTTGTACAATAATTCCCGTCGACCCTCGTATCCATTGAACCCGACGTGTCGATGATGAACAGTACGTTCGGTCGGATCACAGAGCCGGCAACCAGCTTCTGACCCACATAAACTTCCGTGTCATCTGCCTGAACGCCCTGCAGTGAAGCCGTCATGTAAATAAAAGCGCCGAATGCGTAGGCCAGTTTCTTATACATGGTTTTGATCATCATGGCAGTTCATCCTGCAACGGCAGACGGATCGTCAGCAGCGACTGTGATTTCCGGTCAATAGTCAGGTTGGAGATGTAGGCGCGATTGGGGGTTAGTGTCGCGAAAGAAATCAGTCGATTTCCCTGATAAATGTCTATGGAATCATCCACAGAAAAGCGTTTGGAAGAGCAGCTCTTGCAGGGCAATACTAAAAGGCTGCCTTCAGCGCGCTTCTCGTCATACCAGGAGAGGTAGATTGTTGCTTCTTCATAGGTGTCGTAAGGTGACAGATCCACAGTCTCTGCCACAGCACTGTTTGCAATTACGGCAGTGGCGAGAAGCCAAATCCCCAGTAACCGGTTCAGATAGTGTTTTATCATTGTTATGCCTTATTCCCGGTCAGGTGCAATCCGGTGCATTCACCACATCAAAGAAGAAATTGCCAGCCATGAACCGGGTCCCCATGGACTGGTTCGAGGTAGCACCACTGTTCATGCTTGTATTGGAATTCAGTTCAAACAGGTAATAGGAAAAATCTTTCAGGCTGGCGTTTTCAACCGGCCGTTCACCCATGTAGCGCAGGGATGAATTGGGATTAGCACCCGCAAAGGCGACAGCTGTCGGCATAACCGCATTGCAGGTTGCCCGGGCACTGTTCATTTCCAGTTCCCGGTTGCCACTGTTGACTTCATCCACCTGGGTTTCCAGTTCGCTCAGGGTCACCTGAAAGGCCTGGCCCTGGAACTGGGCATTGCTGGCCATTCGTTCTTCCAGTGTGGCCATCCGAGCCGCCGTGATGCCGGCAATCGTGAGGATGGTGAGGAATATCAGTGCGCTCAGCATGGCGATACCCTGCTGCATGTTGAGCGTCGTGGTTTTGAGTCTTTTCCGGTCTTGTTTGTGTTTCATGATGTTCAGTTCTTGACCGTTACGGTAGTTGTAAACAACTGCCGTGTAATGCCGTCGTTGGTGGTGATCGTTGGCGCATCCAGCAGAAGGAATTGTTGTTGCGGGTTATCTGTACTGGCCATGGCGCTGGCCAGTAACGCGATACGCACAGCACGAACATTATCCCAGGCATTGGTATTTACCCGGTCAGCGGAAACGTACTGGTTGATACTGCCGTTGTTGTTCGTATCCACACCGTAGAGCAGTTGCAGGTTATCAATGCCGTCTACCAGGCGCTGTGTGGTGCCGGTCCATGCACTGTTTGTATGGCTGTAAGCGCGGCAGGCCAGGGAGGGGTATGGATTACCATTCGCCGCATCGGCTGGTTCAATCGTAAAGACTTCGGTGATTTGCTGATTGGTCACATCGTTGCCTGTGCAGTCTGTCGCTGTGCCGGAGGTGCCGGTCACCGGCCAGTACTGTACCGCCAGACGGTCTGCCGCATTACCCGTGCCGGCTGCGTTGCAGGCTGCATCAGATGTTGTTGGAATATTGCAGTCAGGTGCCGGGAAGTGACGTGGCGCGTTAACATCGCTCTCTGTATGACCCGCCATGCGAATACTGTTGGCGATGAAGCCCAGGCTGAACCGGCCGTTTTCCATGATATAACCCAGGGACTCGTTAACCCCGAACGTTTCCTTGTTCGATATCACAATCTGGCTGACACCCAATAACAACAGTAGGCTGAGCGTACTGGCAATCAACAGTTCAACCACAGACAGTCCCTGCTGGCGATGAAATGATTTTTTTTGTGTGGGGGCTGTTGTCTGCATAATTAGGGCCTTATCAGTAAAGAGGTACTGAGACGCTGGCCATTGTTCTCGCAGTTACGGCACAACCAGTCAACGGTTAATGTGTAATTGCCATTGACCAATGCAGAGGTCACTCGTCCACTGTTCAGGTAGTCGGGGCTGCCGGATGCAAATCCGTTAAAAGGGCGTGGGCAGCTGGTTTCCCATAAATCCCAGGCGGCCATTTGTGCGGGTGTACAGGCGACAGCGTTTACCTTTACACCGGGGGATGGCAATGGGTTGTAGTAGTCAGCACAGACTGTGGCGGGCCGGTTGGTGCAGTCGGGTGCATTGGCTGAGGTGACATAACGGGCAGTACCGGCCATGTCGTCCTGGTAAGCGGTGGTGTTGCCCCGGATACGTTCCGCAAGATCCTGTACCAACCAGGTGGCATGAGAGCGCTGCACCCCATCCTGGTTACCGCGCACCGCCGTAATCTGCAATGCCGCCATGCCCAGCAGGCCGATGGTCATGATCACGATGGTGATCAGCACTTCAACCATGCCGACGCCACGGTGTCTGTTAATGCTGGTATTGCAGAAGGGTATCGACATGGTTTCAGCATCCTTCCCCGGGGTTGATTCTTTGTGTGGTAAGGCGACCGGTTGCTGAGAGGGTTAGACATCGGGCGCGATCGCCGGTGGTAGAAAGGTCATTGGCTGATACCAGGAATGAGCTGGTCGCGTTACGGGTGGTGCCATTCCCTTCGTAAATCAGAGCTGAGGTTGTTCTTGCGTCATAAGTGGTCGTGATTGTGACATCGTCATCGGGGGCTGGATACTGCTTCAATGTATCCCCGCCAACGACAGCCACCTCCCAGCCGGTACGCCAGTTTCCCGGCAAATTGCCAAGTGGTCGGATGATAATGGCGGCATTGCGTTTTACTGCTTCACTGCGCGCGTACTGAACGGTACCGGCAAGTTCCATACCGGTGCTGGAGACCTGCTCACTTAACAGGAAATCATTAAACGACGGCGCAGCAATACCCAGCAGGATGCTCAAAACCGCCAGTGTGATCATCAGCTCAACGAGGCTGAAGCCCCTGGACTTGTGGTGTCTTGTGTTCTTGTTATCGCGCACGGGTTAGTCACGGTTTGTTAGTATTATTGGGTTTTCCATGAACCCGGCAGCTAACCAGATGGTGTTCCTTTCCGGCTGCCCTGTTTGCTGTGTTTGTAATGACTATTTTTCTGAACTGGCGGTGTACGTCGATGGGTAGGTAGATAACCGGCCTTTTTTGAAGAATGAGTGGTCGTTTTTGTCAGGTTTTTGTCTGCTGATTCACGAAAAACTGTCAGTATATCCTAAGGGTAAAAGCGTCTGTTGCTTTTGACATGCTGTGCCGACATGCGCAGGTACACCACAATACATGAACCGTCGCCAGCTCTGTGGCCTGATATCTCTGAATACGTGAGATATCTCCTACAGCACATTGAGCATTTTGCGTATTACTGTCGTTTATTTGACGGGGTTAGTATGAACCCATGGATGAGGCACACAGGATGTGTGGGGTAAGGAAGCTCATCAGGGATAAGGAGTATCGCGCAGGGAAGCACGGTCCTTTTTCTTTTCCGGGTCAATTTGTACCACCGTCTTTTTTTCCTCTTTGTTCGACAGACCATGGCTGAATAAAGATATCCTGCTGAAGATGGGCTATCTGGATTCCCTGTTCCCTGAATAATACTTTCACACGGTTATTGACTTGGTTTTTGGCCGGAAAGCGGTCGTCCACATGATTAACGAAGACCCTCAGCTCGTACTTTTCAGCATATTCATTGTATTCAATGAAATAGACCTCCGGTGCAGGTTCCTTGAGTACCCGTGTTGACTCTTCTGCCGCGCGTGACAGCAGTTGATAGACCAGGTCGTTATCACTGCCATGGGCGACACCGTACCAGAGTTGTATGCGCAGTATGCTGGTTGACAGTGACCAGTTGGTTACCTGTCCGGTTACCAGGGCTTTATTGGGAATAATCAGCTCTTTCCGGTCAAAATCCTCAATGACTGTCGCACGAATGCGAATTTCCCTGACCGTACCGTGGATCTCATTGACGGTCACCGTGTCACCGACCCGGAAGGGCTTCTCAAACAGGATAATCAGGCCGGAAAAAAAGTTTCCGACAATTTCCTGCAGGCCAAAGCCTATGCCGACGCTGGCGGCAAGAATAGGCCACTGCAGTTTTTCCCAGCCAATACCCAGTGTACTGACCATGGTGACAATCCCGATGAACCAGATCAGGTAGCTGACAATACGGGTCAGGGCATAGGCGCTCGAGGGCGACTGGATGAAGCGCGTTGGCAGGCTAAGGCGAAGTAAGCCGGGCAAATTGCGCGTGAGAATAATCAGTATGGCGAATATGACCAGTGCCTTGAGTGTTGCGCCCAGTGCCAGTGTCAGTCCTGCATCCATATGACTGAACGGCCAGAGCTGAATATCGCCGAGCGGTGTCATCAAGTCGCTGCAATCCTCAATGATCCAGGCGACGATGCCGATGAGGGCAAGCAGAAAGCTGAGTTGCAGAATCCGCAGGTTCTGTTCCCGGGTCTGGAGAATGGTGGAACGGGAATGCGCCAGGGCATCTTCCGGTTCAATGGCGCCATCGGTTTCCCGGCGCCTGTGGAGCGCCTGTTGCAGCATGATACGGCGGGTGCGGATATAGAGCAGGTAGAGTGTCAGTTCATAGGCAATAAACAATAGCCCGAACAGAATCAGCAGAATTTGCTGGTGGAGAAACAGCGTCCAGGCGGCCAGGTTATAGCCGGTCAGGGCGAGTATCAGGAGCAGCAGGCTGAGACCGGGAAGGATGATTCTGAGGACAGGGCTGAACCAGTCATAGCCAAACGGGTTACGGATAAGACCGGCCAGCAGCCAGAAGCCCAGTAACTGCAGACAGCCGCAGGCGACCATGATGGTTTGCAGGATACGGTCATCAAAGGGATCCGTAAAAAAATGGTTGGTAAAACCACCGATGAACAGGCCTGCTAGGGAGGCAATTGCCAGCAGGCGCACCGGTGGGGTGGCCATTGGCTGGACAGCATCTTCCGGACCGATCAGTGATTGCACTTTCTTTTCCATGAACGTGCAGATCAATAACCATCCCAGCGATGCAGCAGCAAATGTTGGCAGGATGTCGCTGATAGCCAGTGACAGGGGGGGGCCTTCCTGTAGCGAGAGGCTGGTCAGCAAGAGCCAGAGCGGAACGGGCAGGCAGCGCAGGAACAGCAGGCCGGTCAGACGGAGAAACGCCTGTACAGAAAGGCTTACATCGTTTTTCTGGTAAATGTTGACCTGTCGGCGACTGCGGCGAATCAAATAGAAGGCCAGTAAACAGGCGGGTAGCAGCGAGGACGACAACCATACCAGCCTGTCCAGGCGGAAGGGGACGCTGAGCAGGGCATCAAGCAGTGTTTTCCCTTCAAGATAGAATGTCTTGAGCAGGCTGGGTATTTCAGTCGGTGTCAGGGGCGGTGAAACGGCCATCCACATGCGTTGTTGTTCCAGCGCTTTCAACAGGCTGCCATGAAGATTGTGTAATTCCTGCTCAAGGAGCTGGAGCTCATCGGCGAGAGGGATCATCATGTCCAGCCGGTTCAGCCGCTGTTCCTGCGTCAGGCGGACTGACAGTCTTTCCGGCTCAGTGGCGGCGGGCTGTTTCAGCTGTTCTGCCAGCAGGCTTCGCTTCAGCCGCAGGGTATGTTTCAGGTTGGATCCGCTGTGATTTCGTTGCTGCAGCAATCGATCCCGCTGACTGACGAGAAGGTCATAGGCTTCGCTGATATTACCCAGGTCCCTGATCTGGGTGTGTAGCTCATAGGCAAGCTCGCGTACGTCGATCAGGTCCCGTCGTGTTTGTGACAGCTCGTCACGCAGCAGCTGTTCCGTTTCGTCCAGATAGTGTTCGGAAGCCTCCGGGTAGGGATCTTGATGGTTTGTAAGCGCGTTGCCTTTTATGGCCAGGGTTTGCTCAAGCGCAGTATGTGTTTGAACGGCCTGGGCCAGCGTGAGGCGGGCAAGCTGTAATTCCAGGTTGAGGCGACGGGCGTTGAGTGTGATCAGGTTGATGCGTTCTTCCAGCTGTTTTTCCCTGAGCAGCAGCCCCTGGTCTTCGTCCGGCAATGTTTCCAGGCGGATAGGGACGGTCAGCCGGTTGTGCCACTTTTCCCGAATGTCCGCCAATGTCTGCTGGAGTCGAATTCGTTCGCTGGCATGCATGAGCAGACGGCGTTCATTCTGGTCGATGTCATGGCGGAGTGTCTGGATGTTCTGCTGTTGTTGCTGGAGTAGTGCCTGGAGTGCACTGGGGGACAATTTTCTTAACCCGAGGTTGTCGCTTTTGCGTTCGGGTGCCTTGAATCCGGCAAGCGCCTGCTGCAGGCTGTCAATCAGCTGCTGGAGTTCGGCCTGGTTTTCGACAATGGCCAGGGCGTCACCCTGACCGATAGGGGTACTGTCTTTTGGCGGGGCGGTGTCGCTGCCGGGTATGAGTGTTTTCTGCAGTTGCTGGTAAGCCGTACCCCATGCCGGATTGGCGGAGGTGGTGGCGGCAATCAGTAAAATCGGGGTTATCAGTAAAACCAGTTTGAAGATTCGTAACCGGGAAGGCTGGCTCTTCAGTGAATCAATGCACATAACGTTCTTTGCAACACCTACCCATAACAGAAAGGAATCGGACATTTCATTTGAGAGAATGTGAGCAGATTAGTTCCGATTGGGTCACACGGTTAACCCGCCCCGACCAAAAAAGGGATCGATGGCTGGCTGACAGAGAACACGCCTATTCTGCATCTGGCGGTGGCCGTTTGCGTGCCTGGTAGCGGGTATGGACGCCTCGGCGTAATGTCTGGAAAGCACTTTCGAGCAGGTCGACGCCGCGCAGGATGGCAACCGTGATCAATGCAATTTTCAGGGCTGCCAGCCAATGCCCCGTGGCAATGCAGATGCCGATTCCCGCGAGTACCCAGATGGTTGCCGCAGATGTTACCCCCTGCACTGCACCGTCGCGAGCCAGCATGACACCGGCGCCGAGGAAGCCGATACCGGTGATGACCTGCCCGATGATTCGGGAGGGATCCGTGATGTCGTTATTCAGTGAGATGGATATCACAATGAAAACATAGGTGCCCAGTGTGATCAGCGCCGAGGTCCGGATGCCAACGGGTTTTCCCCGCGACTGCCGTTCAAGGCCGATCAGGGAGCCACAGGCGATAGCTGTCAGGAGGCCTTGCCATGTGAACGGTGACAGGTCGATCAGGGATTCCAATGGCATGCCGAACTCCTTTCAGCATTGAAGTAGCTATCAGCATAAAAGGGATGACGGTGGACTGTCATCCCCGTTATGTATCGAATGTCGGTCTGCCATGAAAAGTTTGTATCACTGCAGCAGGGCGTTATCGACAATGTCGGGATTCTGGACAACAATCCGTTGTAGCGTCCGCTCATAAAGTGATATCTGGTGGAGCGGAGGGAAATCAGGAATATACGACATGCCAAAGCAACAAAATCAAGCGTGCCCTGATGTGATAAAACGCTTCCGGCAGCGACATCCCGTGGCCTGGGAGATCGATCAGGCGCTCTTTGACATGGCGAAGTGCACGGATGCCCTGCAGTACGTGAATCCCCTGAACCTTAAACGGGAGCGTAAGCGTTTTGAACGCCTGAAGTCTCGCTATACCCCGGAATTCCATTACCGGCAACTGGCTATTGATCCCTATGCTTTCCGGCAGGCATTGTACCGGTTGCCGGTCGCAGATATTGATGATTCGCTGCTTCGTAAGCTCTATTGCGCGATTATTGACAGCTACGCTAACAAGGTGGATATGCTCAGTGCACTGGGTACGCCTCGTTTCCTCTATGAATCCCTGCGCTACTATGGAGAGCCTCAGGCATCCGATGTCGAAAGCGCAAGGTTTCTCCTGTTTGCACCCGAATTAACAGAGGTGGAAGCTGAACCGCGGACAATCACCGCCCAGGCCTCTCTGGCAATGTTTGAAGAGGCCGTTGAGGCCATGGAACTGACATGCAGTGTCGCCTTGTCTGATACCCTGGTGGCACGGGCAATGGTGAATAACAGCCGTAACCAGCTGGTCGTCAACAGCCATGCCCTGTTTACGGAAAGGGAGGTGCAGGCATTAATTCACCATGAACTCGGCGTACATATGTGCACGACGCTGAACGCTCGTATGCAACCTATCAGTACATTGCGATTAGGCTTGCCGGGCAATACCCACTCCCAGGAAGGGCTTGCCATTTTGTGTGAATACCTGTCGGGCAATTTGAGCATTACCCGGCTGAAAGACCTGGCTCTCAGGGTGATGGCAGTGCATTGGCTGGTCAAGGGACATGACTTTTCCTATGTTGTGCAGCGGTTACAGACGGACTTTAGAACAGACCCCGGCGTGGCTTTTACCGTGACGACGCGCGTCTTTCGGGGCGGTGGTTTTACGAAAGACTATGTCTATCTCAGTGGTTTGAGGGACCTGCTGAAGTGCCATGCGTCCGGACAGAGCCTTGCGCGATTGCTGCTGGGTAAGATGTCTCTGCCTTATAGGGATGTGGTTGAACAATTATTGGCACGTGGGGATCTTGTGGAACCGGTTTTTCAACCGCCAGCCTTATCGATGACGGTCAAGAAGCATCCGGTGATGGAGTACCTTGTCAACAGTATTCAGTGATGCCAGATTTTACGCCGAAATGTGAGTGCCTTGTCTTGCAGAAAGCGTATTTCCGCATGAATGCTGCGAATTTCTTCCCAGTGATGTTGCGCCATCTCCTGCTGTTCATCGGACATTTTGGGAATAGGTAATTTCTTGATGTCGCGGGTTTGCAGCAAGGGTACTGAAGCCCCTGAACGCAGTTGCTGAAGGATTGCCTGACCAGCGGAGGAGCTGAGGTACTGGAACAAAACCACTGGGTCTTTAATCCAGGTACCTTTTTTAAGTCGTATGATCTGGAAGGACTGGCTGGCAATCCAGTTATTGCCACAAATGGTTGGCACCAGACCCACTTTGCCGGTATGCCCTTTGATAACCAGCAAAATATCGCCCGGCTTTAGGCGCTGCTGAATCGCGCGTTCCCTATGTTCATTCACGATGACAGGTTTACCTGCCTGTTCAACAACACCTGCTGTACTGATATCTGAAACCATGACTTCGAGAAACTGATCGCCATTGAGCATATTGTCAGATTTAACAGACTGTCCACGAATAAGGTCTGCCAGTTCTGACAGTGCCACGGTTTCACTGGAAACAGCGTTTAATCGTCTCGATGGTTTATTCGTAAGATAACGATCAACCTGCATGTTATAGTCATTTTCAACCAGCTCATCATACGAAACCAGACGTGAATGAGCGGTGACCTCCTGTTCTTCTATCTGCTGGCAAATGACATCCATATTTCGAAGTGTATCGGGTTGGGGATAAATCTGGTTTCGTTTGCTATGGGCGCGAAAATAGCCCGTGGAGGCATCGAAAATCATGATGTTCTGATGTTGGTGTTGTTTATCAAAAACCATCAGACAGGGCGTATCCCGATAAGGTGCAAGGGATGAGGGCGGCAGACGGATGACTGCCTTGATCAGACCTTCTTCCAGTAATTGTTTTTTAAAACGCCACTCTTTACCCGCCGTTCTCTGCAGGATCGATTCAGTCACTACGGCAACCGCTTGTTTACGACATTGGGCAAGTAAATGACGAATATGGATGACATCGCCATAAAGTGGTTGCTCAGGAAAGCGACCGTAGAGATCGTTGATACGCTTGATATTGTACCGTTGCTTTGACGGCGGACAGGCAAAGCAGTAATCAAATTGTACTAAAGCACCGGGTTTCAACCAGGAGGGGCTGAAAATAGGGTGGCTGACACGGTGTTCAATGGCCTGATCTGCCAGAAGATTGGTGATATAAGGCAAAGGGCTTGCCAGAGGTAACTCGGTATACACATTCTGCTGTTGCGCTGCGAGCTGCTGTGCCAACGACAAAGTGCCGTTAAATGGACAGTAGCAGGCTGAGTTTTTTTCAGGAGCCAGTAAAAGCGCCATTAATTCGGCTATATCGTCGGGAATTGTCCAGAACGGGGTCTGGTTTCCTGCGCGGTTAACCAGTTGCTGCAGTGTGTGCGGTATTTCCGGGTAAATGATGAGTTCTGCCTGCAGGGCTTTATTCAGATTGCTGATCAGCGTATCCAACTTGTCTTTCGGAATACCCTGCAGGCAGGAAAAGCCAAATATCTCTGGATGGCAGGAGGGATCATCCAGTGCCGTCAGCTGGGTAAGCTTTTCTCTGACCATCGCCGGTTGCAGACCAAGAATCGAGAGGGAAGATGGCAGCATGTGTTTTTGTTCAAGCCAGGCCCAGGCGATCAGTTGACCCAGTAGCAGCAGCTGGTCGCAATACCAGATTTCATCCCTGTCGTTATCATCGATCATTCGCAAGATAACGTCTGTGCTCATGGAAGGCCTCCTGCCATTTTCCTTGAACGACCCGATTTTCTTTGCCCTGTTTTTTACCCCTAAATGGGATTTTTCCTCTCAGGGCTCTCAGATTGCCTGTTTTTGCTTATTTCCGGATTTTACTGATTTTACCTTTTGGGGCTTTTTGAGTGGTTTTTTGTAATCACCAAACAGGAAAACTTATCAGCTTACTATAACTTTAATAACAACCTGATTTAAAACTCAAGAATAAAAAAAAATAGTAAATCGCTGATTAATATAATAGATCTTTGATCGTCGTACAGTAGGAACTATTTTGACAAATTCTGTTAGATGAATATGGGCAGTCATGTGGAGGGTCAAATAAAACGACCTAAAAAAAGAAAACCAGCAACAGCGATATTCAGCGGTGAAAAAGGGGATGTTCATGCTTGTTCTGCAGTTGCAGAGTGTGTTTTTTGCCGTGCAATCCTCTGTTAGCGTAGAGGGTTTTTAGTCAATCATCTGACGAATCCAAAGACATTGTTATGAGATCATGATAAGTCAGAGTCTGAATGACTCGAGAGGTACTCGGTAACTGTGAGCATATGTTAGGTATTGGTGCGTAATGAAAACGATAAGATTTAACAGGTTAGATCAGTTGTTTCAGTGAGTGCTTGAAGTGTGGATCAGGTATTGTCAGCGTCAATTTTCAGTTAAAGCTGTTGGCAAGCGTTCCCATCGTTAGTGCCCATCCATCCACCAGGACGAACAGCATCAGTTTAAACGGCAGAGAAATCATCTGGGGAGACAGCATGATCATCCCCATGGCCATGAGTACGCTGGCAACCACCAGGTCAATGACCAGAAAGGGAATGAACAGGATAAAGCCGATCTGAAACGCTGTTTTCAGTTCACTGGTTATAAAAGAAGGAATCAGTACCGAAAAAGGGACATCCTGTGGGCTGGCCAGATTTTCCACGCGGGCAATGGCCAGGAATTGTTCAAGGTCGGTCTCGCGCGTGTTATTGAGCATAAAGCTCTGAATTGGTGCGGCCGCTAGTCTGACAGCTTCCAGGAATGTCACCTGTTCGTTGAGATAAGGGGTAATCGCCGATGCGTAAATGTCCTGAAACAGCGGCATCATAATCAGCAGGGTCAGAGCCAGCGCCATACCGATCAAAACGCGATTGGGCGGTGTTTGCTGTAATCCCAATGCTTGTCGGAGAATCGCCAGGACCACAATAATTCGCGTAAAGCTGGTTAACATCAGCAATGCCGCTGGCAGGAAGCTGATGGCGGTCATCAACAGGAGAACCTGCAGGCTGACGCTGTATTCCTTGTTATCGCCGGTTTCTGTCACGGTCAGAACGGACATGCCCTGAGGATCAGCCCATCCGCTCAAAGGCATGAGTGTGATTAAACAACACACGACGCTGGCAGAAAGCCGTAACCGTGTCCGGTTCACGGTTCATCTCCTGTTCTGGCTTGTGGCTGTGAAGGTTTTATCGCGAGAGAAAAAAGGGTGGCAAAATCCCGGGTTTCTTTTTCGGTGTGATTCACAACCGGTGAATCAAACACATGCAGGCAGTTAGCTTGCTGGTTGGATACACTGATCAGTAACTGTTTATCGCCAGCCTCTATTAGACAAAGTCGGACCTGTCCGGATACCGGTGTTGATGAGAGGACTTTTACCGGACCTTTGTTGTTGACACTGTGCAAATTGAACCGTTTTGCCAGCAAGCCGAAACCGACAATCATCCCGATGATCAGCAGGAGTGGCAATCCAATCTGAACCAGATAGCCGGTTGCACTTTTTGAGGTTTCCTGTGCTGCCTGCGCGATGTCTGTTAACAACGGCAGCAAGGGCGTCAGCAGATAACGTGCATTATTCATCGTTATCAGGACAGTTTCTTTAGTCGTTCGGATTCGCTGACAACATCAATCAGCCGGATGCCGTAACGGTCATTGATGACTACGACTTCTGCAAATGCAATCAGGGTACCGTTGACTTTTACGTCCAGCGGTTCTGATGCTTCCTTTTCCAGAGCCACTACTGAACCTTTGTTCAGTTTGAGCAGATCCCCGAGGTTGATGGTGGTACTACCCAGTTCCAGTGAAAGTGTGACCGGGATATCCAGAATAAGCCCAAGGTCTGGCCTGGCATCATCACCACTGCCGTCTTCATCACTGCCATTATCACCGACGATGTCCTCCACACTGACGGTATCGGATTTCGCTGCAGGGGTGCCATTGGCGCCACCTTCCGGTTCGGTGCTGGTGGTTTCATCCTTGTTTTCTTCGTCACTCATCCTTGCTCTCACTCATGTCGCTGAGGGCGAACTGCTTTGCCTGAGGGTTATTCGCTTTTTTCTTTTTGTCTGATTCGTTGCATGATTTTTAAGGCCATGTTGCTGTCAATGGTACAGACTGACGCTTTCAGACAGGGAACGCCTGCTATCCTGACCGTGACCTGCCGGGGAATGTCCGCCTTAATGACATCACCAGCCTGAAGATCGAGCACTTCCTTTAATGACAAAGGCACCTGGCAAAGCGTGGCACTCATATCCACGGGAGCCAGCATAATGTTTTCCTGTAACGTGTTTTTCCACTTTGGATCCTGGGATGTATTGTTGTAGGAATGTATTTTTTCCCGAATCGGTTCCATTGCCCGATACGGGAGTACGACTTCCATCTGTCCCTCAATATCCGCAATCTTGACGGTAAAGCGGCTGATGATAATCAGCTCAGAATCGTTGTAGAAAAAATGCGACACAGGGGTTGAGCTGGTGTCCAGTTCCCGAATCTTGAACGGGATAATGGTTTCCCAGACTTCCTGAAGGTTTTCCAGGGAAGCATCCAGAAAACGGTGCAGCATCCTTTTTTCTGTGGGTGACATTTCCCGTTCTTCCTCTGAGGTCAGGGTGTCACCACTGCCACCAAAGAACAGGTCAATCAGTGCTGTAATCATGGAACGATCAATTTTGACGAATCCATTGAATTTCAGGGTGGTTACCTTGAAGGCATGAAGGCTGGCTGCTTCTTTGGTATCAAGGGAATAGGTGCCGAATTTCATGGAAACGACGGAGCCAAATGTCACTTCCGCTTTATGACGAAAAAGATTGTAGAGGCTGAAACGGAGCTGCTGGGCAAAGCGCCGATACAACACTTCCAGTGTCGGCTGCATATCCAGAATTTTGTAATCAGGATTGGTCAGATCGAAATGCTTGATATCAGCAAAGTCGGAATCTGTTTGAATCCGTTTACTGTCCCAATCAATCTTCCTGAGCTGCTCGAGTGCTTCCCTGGACTTCGAGGTTTTCACGGTGCCTCCTGCGACGCGATGAACCGTCTTTGTTTTATGCAGTCTGACTACCTGAATAAACTGACTATAAATCGATCACCCGTATCTGACAATATTAGCCTACCTTCCCGACAATGAGGATTTCTCTGTTGTCAGGTATTTCATTAAACGACAACACGTTTAAACCATTGGTACAGACACGGGCATACTTGGCCAGCATGGGGCGCAAAACCGGTGAAACAATCATGATAGGTTGACGCCCTTCAGACTGTAACTGTCGTGTTATTTCCGGGAGATTGCTTTGTAACTGGGTGTTTAAGTTGGGTTCAAGTGGAATGGCATCCGGCGCGTATTGCCCTGATTGCTGTGCCTGTTGATAGGCATTCAATAAGAGTTGTTCCAGTTTTTCATCCAGAGTAACCACAGGAAGTTCTGTGCCTGTTCCAAGCAGGTTTTGAACAATGCTGCGTTTCAAGGCTTCCCGCACTTTGCCTGCCAGTAGTAGTGCATCTGTTGTTTGATCTGTATTTTCAACCAATGTGTTGGCGATGGTGCGTAAATCAGATATCTGAACCTTGTCCATCAACAACTCTTTGAGTACACGTTGTAGCTGGCTGACCGATAGTTTCTTGGGTGTGAGTTCTTCAGCAAGTTTCGGGGAAAGCTGTGTCAGCTTTTCAATCAACTGTTCCGTTTCATCATGCCCGAGCAATTCATAGGCATGTTCTTCCACGACCTTGCTGATGTGTGTGGCAACCACTGTAGAGGCATCAACGACGGTGTATCCAAGACTGACACCCTGGTCCTGCATTTCACTGGTAATCCAGATGGCATCAAGACCATAAGCGGGATCTGTGACGGCCTTTCCTTCCAGGTCGCCGTATACCTGACCCGGGTTGATGGCCAGATACTTGTCGGGTTCCACTTCACCTTCCGCCACACTGACGCCCATCAGGGTAATGTTGTATGTATTGGCCTTGAGAGACAGGTTGTCGCGGATGTGCACGCTGGGTATCAGGAAACCGAGCTTGGCGGAAAGCGTTTTTCGAATCCCTTTGATCTGGTTGAGCATTTGTCCACCCTGTTGTTTATCGACCATGGGAATCAGTCGATAGCCAACTTCAAGGCCGAGTGGGTCTACTGCCGGGACGTCATCCCAGGACAGCGGCTGGTCACTGGCGTCAGGTTGCTCGGCCGGTTCAATCTCCGGTTTTTTATCCTCCCCATCATCCGACAGATGTTGTTGGTATAACCAGTAAGCGATACCGCCGACCGCCAGTCCCAGTCCAACAAAGGCAAGGTGAGGCATGCCGGGCACCAGACCAATGGTTATCAGGATGATCGCAGTGACAGACAGTGCTCGAGGTGATGAAAAAAGCTGCTCACTGATCTGCTCACCGACATCGGCAGATTCAGAAACACGGGTCACAATAATTGCGGCAGCTGTTGAGAGTAACAGGGAAGGAATTTGCGCTACCAGACCATCACCAATGGTCAGCAGGGCAAAGATGGTGAATGCATCACTGAAGCTGAGGTCGTGTTTCAGGGTACCGATCAGCAGGCCACCAATAATGTTGATGGCCAGAATCAGCAAACCCGCCATGGCGTCACCACGAACGAACTTGCTGGCACCATCCATGGAGCCGTAGAAGTCGGCTTCACGGGTCACCAGACTGCGGCGCTCCAGCGCCTGCTTCTGATCAATGAGGCCGGCGTTAAGATCAGCATCAATTGCCATCTGTTTACCGGGTAACGCATCCAACGTGAAACGGGCGGAGACTTCAGAGATACGCCCAGCGCCTTTTGTGACAACCACAAAGTTGATAATGACCAGAATGGCAAACACCACCATACCGACCACGTAATTGTTACCGACAACGACTTCACCAAATGACTGGATTACTTTTCCGGCAGCATCGCCACCCTGGTGCCCCTTCAGCAAAACGACCCTTGTGGAAGCTACATTGAGCGCCAGTCGCATCAGTGTGGCAACCAGCAGGATGGTTGGAAATACCGCAAAATCCAGTGGCCTTAAAGCGTAGATGCTGACCAGCAATACCAGTAACGACAAGGCAATGTTAAAGGTGAACAGCATATCCAGCAGGATAGGCGGCACTGGTAGTGTGACCATTGCCATCAGCACCAGCACGGCTAACGGGATGGCGATTTGCGCTTTTCCCAGCTTTAGCAGCTGCTGTGGTGTCAGAAGATTACCTAATCCCTTGTCCATGGTAACGCATCAGTCCTTTAGTCGTTTTCTCCACCGGACATTCCCCGGCTGGCGTATTGCTGTAAATGCTCAGGTAAGTCAAAGTTGTCCGGTAATGGTGTCGGCTCCTGTCCACGGCCAGCCTTGAATTCCCGCAGGCGATAGACGTACGCAAGAATCTGGGCGACAGCCTGGTAAAGGTCCGAGGCCACTTCCTGGTTGATTTTGGTCGTGAAATAAATCACACGGGTCAGGGCCGGGGTGCGGACAATCGGGCGTTTGTGAAGCTGGGCTGCCTCAATAATCGTTTGGGCGATTTCATCAACCCCCTTGGCCACGACGAAGGGAGCATCGGAACGTTTCTTGTCGTATTTCAACGCGACGGCAAAATGGGTCGGGTTGGTGATGATGACATCGGCTGTTGGGATCTCCTGCATCATCCGGCGAGTGGCCACTTCCTGTTGCAGGTCACGTATACGACTTTTGACTTCCGGTCGCCCTTCCGTTTCCTTGCTTTCATCCTTCAGTTCCTGGCGGGTCATTTTCAGTTTGCGGCGGTATTCGCTGACCTGGAAGGGGACGTCAATGATGGCAATGATCGCCAGTGCTGCGGCAAACCCCAGCAGGCTCCAGGTCACAATACTGAGACTTTCACGGATCGCCATGGCGACGGGCTTCATGCTTAACGTCAGAACATCTTTCATGACATTGCTGATGATCAGATAAAGGGCGCCGGTCACCAGCACCACTTTCAGAATGGATTTAATCAGTTCAACGAGAGAGCGACGCGAAAACATCCGTTTTAATCCCTTGAGGATGCTCAGTCTCGATAATTGTGGCTGTAAGGGCTTGGCGGAGAATAACCAACCTCCCAGGCCAAGTGAGCTGGCAATGATGGCCAGTATCATCAGACCAAAAACGGGTAACAGGGTGCCGAATATTGTGATGAAGCTGTCTTTCAGACGAGACGACATGGCACCGGTATCCAGAAGACTGGCACGGTCAACGGAAAAATTTTCCGCAAAGACGGCCAGAAAACGCTGGCTGATCAGGTCACTGAACACCAGCAGGGCGACACAGCTGCCCAGGAATAATCCGACCGTGACCAGTTCTCGTGAGCGGGGGGCTTCGCCTTTGTCGCGGGCGTCTTTAAGGCGTTTCTCCGAGGGCTCTTCGGTACGTTCCTGGCCACTGTCTTCATTCTCTGCCATCAGCCACCTCGCAGAAGAATGTCGAGCGCTTCGAGCGCCTCACCGGTGAGCTCAAGGTAGAGACCGGCGATACCAGACACCGTGATCATGAGCACCAGCACGCCAGCCATCATGCTCATGGGAAAACCAAGGGAAAAAACATTGAGCTGAGGCGCGGCCCGGTTCATGACACCAAAGGCAATATTGACCAGCAGCATGGCGGTTATGGCCGGCAGGGCAATGATCAGGGCAGCGCCTGTGGCCCAGCTCATCTGGCGGGTCAGGGTATTGAGATCCAGCATGTCAGCGCCGATCGGGGCAACCGGCAGGGCTTCGAAGCTGTGTACCAGCACATTAATCACCACCAGGTGGCCGTTCATGGCCAGGAACATCAGGCTGGTGAGTATCTGGAAGACCTGGCCGATAATCGGGATGCTGACCCCATTGATGGGGTCGTACATCATGGCCATACCCAGGCCCATCTGCAGTGACACCATCTGGCCGGTCATGGCGAAAATCGCGTAATAGATGTGCAGCAACATTCCGCCCATGAAACCGATTAATAGTTGTTGCAGCAGAATACGAAGGCTGTCGCCCGACAGGGGCTCTACCATGGGCATGGTTGGTAGCAATGGGGCAATCAGAAATGTGATGGAAAACGCCAGTACTAATCGAATACGCATCGGCACCATCACTGAGCCAATCAGCGGCATGACCATAAGCAGGGCGCCAATACGGAACAGCGGCCAGAGGAACTGGCCGACCCAGGCGGTGATCTGTGCCGTGGTCAGTTCCATCTCAGAAAATCATCTCCGGGATAATGTCATAAAACCGACGGAAGAGTTCCATGAACTCCCGCAGCAGCCAGTGGCCGGCGAGAGCGACGGTAACCAGTGTCACCAGCAGACGCGGTAAAAAGCTCAGGGTTTGTTCATTAATCTGCGTTGCGGCCTGAAAGATACTCACCAGCAGACCGACCAATAGACTGGGCAGAATAATGACCGAAACGAAAATCACGATCTGGTAAAGCGCGTCCCTGAACAGGTCAACAACCATTTCCGGTGTCATGTGAAGACCTTCCTGATCTCTTGTTGCTTCCTTTATATAGGCGGGAAAAGGTGTTTATTTCGATTGCTGACTTCACGCCGCCTTTTTATCGCATTCCCATTTATTCAATGTAGAAAAGACCACCATTAAATGACAGTGAACAAATGTTTACGGGGAAAATAGCTGAAAAAGTCATTTGTCTGACGTTTTAACTGACTGATTTTAAAAATAAAAAAATACCTGTGCGCCATTTAAGTTTCTGGATTTATTTCCGAGTAGGTAAGTGACGGGCCGTGAAAACCGGTCTGGGGGACAAAGCTGCTTTCTTGTGGGAGCAGTCCATCGGAAGTAAGTCCATTAGATGGAGACATAGACACATGAGCTTTACAGTAAATACCAACGTGTATTCGATGAACGCCCAGCGCAACCTGATGGCGACATCGGATGGCCTGAAGACGGCGATGCAGCGCCTGTCCTCCGGTTTGAAGATCAACAGTGCGGCGGACGACGCAGCCGGTCTGCAGATCTCCAACCGTTTGAATTCACAGGCCAAGGGGCTGACAGTCGCCATTGCCAACGCCAACAACGGGATCTCCCTGGCGCAAACGGCGGAAGGTGCACTGCAGGAAACCACCAACATCCTTCAGCGGATCCGGGAGCTGTCTCTCCAGTCAGCCAACGGTTCCAACTCCTCCGCTGACCGTGCGGCTCTGCAGAAAGAGGTCACAGCGCTTCAGGCTGAAATGACCCGGATTTCAGAAACGACCACGTTCGGTGGACAGGTTCTGCTGGATGGTACTTACGGTACCCAGCAATTCCAGATTGGTGCAAATGCCGGTGAAACACTGGATATCACCATGACGGCTTCTGGCGCCACTGATCTGGGCGTACGTGGCATGGCCGTATTTGATATTACGGGTATTGCCGACACTGAAACAGTGGCATTCGGTTACGACGCTGATGGTGCAGGCACAACCTTTGCCAATGAGGAAGTCTCTGTTGCTTATGCAGTTGCCACAGACACAATCGACACGCTGGCAGACAAGATCAGAACAGCATTAGCTGGTACGACGAATGCGACGGGTCTGACAGTTATCACCGAAGGCAATAACATTGTTGTTACAGGTGATGCTAAAGGCGGTGTTTTTGCGGCCCATACAACAGCCAGTACCGGTGTTGCTTCTGAGACGTTCAGCCAGGAAAATATGTCCAAGGTGGATATCTCCACCGCGAGCGGCGCCCAGCAGGCTGTGGCTATTGTCGATGCGGCCATCGCTGACGTGGATGACCAGCGTGCGGATCTCGGTGCGGTTCAGAACCGTCTGAGCACCACGATTTCCAACCTGAGCAACATCCGTGAAAACGTTGCGGCTTCCAGAAGCCGGATCATGGATGCTGACTTCGCGGTGGAAACGGCGAACCTGGCGAAATACCAGGTGATGCAGCAGGCAGGTACAGCGATGTTGTCACAGGCTAACGCCCAGACACAGAGCGTATTGTCACTGCTTCAGTAAATCGCGGTATGGTCGACAAATCTATAGGCAGGGGGCGTATTCCCTTGCCTATAGTTTTTTTATGAGTGCGGTATTGAAGTCAGAGGTCAGGGAAGGCCATGTTTACCCTTAATGGCATCAATTCGGGGCTTGATACCCGGACATTGATTGATACGCTGGTACAGGCGCAACGGGCGCCCAAAGAAACCCAGCTGCAGCGTCAAAGGAATGTCGATAGCTTCGAGTTATCCGCCCTTGGGCAGTTGCAGGGTGCACTGAATGCGTTTGAAACGGTTGTCACGGATCTTTCCGATGGCACCGCCATGGTCAAGCGCAAGGCGACCGTCAGTGATACCGATGTGCTTGCCGTAACCCCCTCCGAAACCGCTTCCACCGGCAATTATTCCTTTACTGTCTCGGCTCTGGCAACCAACCACCAGATGGCCACCGCTGAATTCAACAGCACCGATACCTTTGGCACCGGCACCCTCAGGCTCTCGGTGGGCGGGGAGGATCTCGATCTGACACTGGACGGCAGCAACAATACCCTGGAAGGAATTCGTGATGCCATCAACAGTGCCGAGAATAACCCTGGTATCAGTGCCTCCCTCATTAATACCGGCAGCCAGCAGCGGTTGTTGATCACCGGTGATAATACCGGGGCTGCCAATACCATTACGCTGGATATCTCCGGGCTCACGATCGGTGGCGGCGACCAGACCATCACCACTGGCTTAAGTGACCTTCAAACGGCCGCTGATGCCGAGGTGACGATTGGTGATCCCTCTAACCCGGATAGCATCCAGGTCACCCATGGTGACAACACCATTGAAGACCTGATTGATGGTGTGACCCTGGAATTGAAAGCGGTCAGTGCATCACCGGTTACCGTCAGTATTGTTGAGAATGAGTCGGCAGCATCCAATGCCATTCGACGCTTTGTGGCGGCTTACAACGATCTGGCTGTCACGCGAAACAGTGTGACCAGTTACTCGGAGGATGCTGGCGCGGCAGCGCTTCAGGGGGACTCCCAGGTTCGCATTCTCTCGGGCATATTGCGCAGCGCTATCGGTGAGTCTTACAGCACGGGTTCGGGCACGCTGAGCCTGGCTGAGCTGGGGATTATCACGGCAAAAGACGGCACGCTTGAAATTAACGAAAGCAAGTTTGTCGAAGCGGTCGGCGACAATTTCAATGAACTGGAGAGTTTTTTCGCCGGGGACAACGGCCTGCTGGCAACCCTGTCCGAAACGCTCGACAAATATGACAGTTCAACAGGGTTGATCAAGCAGCGGATGGATCGTCTTGAGGATGATATTCGTGATATTGATGCGGATTTCCTCAGCCTGGATGACCAGATGGATCAGGTTCGCAGTTATTGGGAGGCCCAGTTCCTGGCCATGGAAGAGACCATGGGGCAGGTCAACAGCTCGCTCAGTTATCTGACACAGGCGCTGAATAGCCTGAACAATGCGACCAATAACAACCAGAACAATTAATAATGCAGTAGATTGATTGCCACAAGGAGGAGGCCTTCATGCCGAACGATACGGCAGGACTCAATGCATACCGCGCCGCACAGAATCAGGCTCAGGCGTTGACTGCTGATCCCCATCGCTTGATTCAGCTGTTGTTTGCCAACCTGATGATGTCGCTGCAGAAGGCCAAGGGCTTTCTGGAAAGAAAGCAGATGAGTGAAAAGGGTAAATCCATTACCCATGCCATTGAGATTCTGCTGGCGCTGGATGAGGCCATTGATGAAGAAAAGGGCGGCGAACTGGCTGCTAACCTCCGTGCACTTTACAACTACTGTATCCGGCAATTGATTGCCGCGAATCAGGAATGCTCCATGGAGAAGCTGGAGGAAGTCCAGCGTCTTATGCTGGAGATCAAGGTGGCCTGGGACTCCATCGAAGGTAAAACCGGTGACAGTGATGCCGCAGCCGCTCAGTGATACCAAGCTGGTACAGGCGCTGGATGCCGTCAGGGATGAAATGATGGCCGCCTGGCAGGCATCGGACTGGATTGCGCTGAAGGCGATTGAACCCCGGGCCAGGGCGCTTGCTGAACAGGGCGTGTCTGGCGGGCAGCCAACCGAGGCGGTGCTGGGAGCGCTCACGGCGCTGGAAGCGTTATACCGCAGGATTCTCTCTGAGAGTGATGCAGGAAAAGCGCGGATCAGGGAAGAGTTGTGTAATGTCCGGGATAAAAAGGCGGCCATTTCGTCTTACCAGAATACCCGGGCCATGAATTAGGGAAAATCGGGCTTTAAGTCGTTATGGAAGGTTCGACAGTAACGGACAGTAGCCTTCTGCCGATCAGTATGCCGGTGCCGCTGCAGCAGCCACCGGTGGCAGTGAATGGCACTGAATCCTCTACACAAACGCTGACGTTTGCAGACCTGTTCAGCCGGATGATGTCCACTGAAGCCAGTCTGGCATCCGGTGAGCTCCAGCTGGCTACAGATATAGCGACACCGGCAACAGTTTTGCCTGAGACGTCGCCAGTTCTGACACAGCTGCAGGCTGCGCCAGGTGAGTTGTCAACGCTTCCGGCATTACTGCAGTCTGAGGGTGGACTGACGCCGCTGGCACAGGCATTACCCGATGTTGCTGCAACAGCGAACCCGGGAGAGTCTGCTCAGACGCCTGTCGCAGAGCATGCTGAGGTATCAGAACGTCTCCCGGCGTTGATATCTGAAATTCTTTCCCAACAACAGACGATGGCCAACAAGTCACAGGCCCAGAAAGAACCTTCTCTGGCGGGTACTGATTTGGCTGATGATGTGATGCTGCCAGGTTCCAATGCAATAACCGCGACGAAATTACAGAAGCCTCTTTTGCAAGGTGAACAACCGGTTACGACTGGGCCTCAAGGAACAGCAGATGCTGAGGCATTACCCTTGATGCCGGAGCCTTCACGGGTGGTGACGTCTGTTCAGGTACCTGAAGGAACGGTAGAGCTTGAACAGGGGGTGGGGCGGGCAACATCGGCACCGTTGGCAGAGACAACCCTACAGGCGCGGCCTGTAGAAACAGCTGTTACCGCTGCGGGCTCGGTCACAGAGCGAGCCGTGTCTGCCGCTGAGGCACCCGCTTCACCGACAGTGGTTGAGAAACCCGTTACTGCCAAGGCCCAGCTGGAACCTGCTGGCCCTGGGCAGCTGGGTGACCGCATCATGGTGATGATCAACCGTGATTTGCAGCAGGCCCAGATTCGCATGGATCCCCCGGAACTGGGTCATCTGAAAATCGCATTGGCGGTGGATGGCGATCAGGTATCCGTGCAGTTCACCGCCAGTCAGCCCGGGCTGCGAGAGTTGATCATTCAGCAGACTGACCGGCTGCGTCAGCATCTGGAAAGTCAGCAGTTGAACCTGGTCAGTGTGGATGTCTCCACTGATCAGGGGCGAGACCCCCGCCATCCTGCCCATGAGTATGGGTCTTCCGCTTCAGTTCCCTTGTTTTCCGCCGATGTTTCCGGTGATGAGGGGGTATTGCCTGTCACCGTGCAACAGTACTCCGCCGGACTCCTGGATGTATTTGCCTGAGAGCCGGAATTTTCGCTAAGCAAATAAGTGGGTTAGGGGACAATCCATGAGTGAAGAAGAAGCCGGCAAGGAACAGGAAGGCTCCTCTGGCAAGTCGACCAATCTGTTACTGATCATCCTGATTGTGCTGATGCTGGTGGGCATTGGCGGTGGCGCGGCAGCGTTTTTCATGATGCAGAAGAATGCCTCGGCGTCAGGAGATCCTGCGGTGGCAGAAAAACAACCCCCGCCCAAACCGATTTTTTATCCCCTGAGCCCGTTTGTTCTCTCGCTGACCGGCGACCGTCGCGCACGGTATATGCAGATTGAGCTGTCGATCAAGATCCGTGACGAGAAAACCCGCGAAATTCTGGTGGATTACAGCCCGATGATTCGTCACCGGTTGATTGAGGTGCTCAGCGGATTGCCCTACACCGATGTGATTCAGCCCGAAGCACCGGACAAGATCGGAGAGCATGCGCTTAACAGTCTGAACCAGCTGTTCGAGGAACAGGGCGTCGAAGACCCGGGCGTTGACGATATTCTCATAACCAACCTGGTGATCCAGTAACGGGGGAAAGGACGCCACGGTGAGCAGGGATGACGGTGAACCGCCGATGAAAGCAGAGGATCAGTCCGAGGCCGTCAATAAATACCGGAATATCCAGGAATCCGGTGTCAATGCGCTGGTGCGCAAGCATATGGGGCTGGTCAGGAAAATTGCTTATCACCTGGCAGGCTCTTTGGGACACAGTACGCCGGTGGAGGATTTGATCCAGTCCGGCGTGGTTGGGCTTCTTGAGGCGGCAGGGCGATATGACCAGAGCACCAATGTCGCGTTTGAGTACTTTGCCCGTCCAAGAATACGGGGTGCGATGGTGGATCTGGTTCGGGAGGGCGACTGGCGACCCCGTAGGATCCGGGAGGAAAGCCAGAAGATCACCCGGGCTATTGCCGCAGTAGAAGCAAGACTGGGGCGCCCTGCCACAGACAGGGATATTGCCGAAGAGCTCGAGATGGAATTACAGGACTATCAGCACATGCTGATGAACACCCATGGTGCCCGTCTGCTGAGTCTGGAGTCCCTGGAGGAAAGCAGTGAGCCTGGCCGTGAGGATACGCCTGTCGATGTGGACTTCCTAAAAGCCAGCTGCGGCAAGGCACTGGCGGATGCCATCGGGCAGATGCCGGAGCGTGAACAGCAATTGCTGAACCTCTATTACGTACACGAAATGAATATGAAAGAGATAGCCCTGATTCTGGGCATCACGGAATCCAGGGTCTGTCAGTTGCATCGTCAAGGAGTGCTGAAGCTCCGAAGTTATATGGAATCGTGGCGGAGTACCTGAAATTATGTCCAAGATTATAGGGATTTTGACGGTTATCTTGTCGGTCGGGGTCGGTTATGTGCTGTCCCACGGTAAATTGATGGCACTGTTTCAACCGTTTGAGGTGCTGATCATCGGAGGGGCGGCATTCGGCGCTTTTGTGCTTGCTAACCCCATGCATGTGGTCAAGGACACCGGCCGTCATTCCAAGTACGTGTTCACCGGCTCAGGGTATAACGCTGAACTGTTCATGAACCTGCTCCACCTCATGCATGATCTCTTTAAAACCGCCCGTAAGCCGGGTGGAAAAAAGGCTCTGGAAGAACATATCGAAGATCCGGAAAAGAGTGCCCTGTTTGCCAAGTTTCCGACCATTCAGAGCAAGCATGTCCTCGTTCATTTTATCTGTGACTATGTGCGTCTTTCGCTCGCTGATAACCTGGAGCCCCATGATTTTGATGCCCTGATGGATGAGGGGGTCAAAACCTTTGCCGAGGAAGCCGAGCACCCCGGGCATGCCTTGCACGAAGTGGCTGAAGCCCTGCCGGGTTTCGGCATTGTGGCGGCGGTACTGGGGATCGTTATCACCATGGGTTCACTGGATGGTCCGGCTCAGGAAATCGGTAACCACATCGCGGCGGCACTGGTGGGAACCTTCATGGGGGTACTGTTCGGTTATGGGTTTGTTGGCCCGATCTCAAAGGCAATTGGGTATTCCGTCAGCTATGAAATCAAGGCACTTGAATGTATCAAGGTCTGCCTGAGCAGTTACCGCAATGGTATGCCGCCGGTACTTGCAGTGGATGCCGGTCGAGGCACATTGTTCCATGATATCAAGCCCACGTTCTTTGAGATGGAAAAAGTGGTTAACGAAGGCTGATTAAAAGGGAACTGCTGCCGTGTCATCGTCCAAGGGAAAGGTTGTCATCGTCAAGAAGGTCATCAATGGTGGTGGTGGCGGTCATGGTGGTTCCTGGAAGGTGGCGATGGCAGACCTGGCTCTGGCGATGATGGCCCTGTTCATGGTGCTCTGGTTGCTTAGTGTGACCGACGAGGAACAGCTTGAGAATATCACTGCTTATTTCAAAGATCCCGGTGCATTTCGGCATTCAGGGTCCCCACATCCGATCAAACTCACAGGTTCTCCCAGCACGGTGAAGGAAATTTCCAGCAAGGGACCCAGTATGCAGGGTAGAGCCGGTCCCGATGTGATTGGTGACAGCCAGCCAACCCCCAAGGGAGAAAAACTGAGTTTTGATGACATCATGGGTGATCTCCGGATGCTGCTCGGCAGTGAAAAAACCCAGTATCAGCAGGATGATCCTGTCTATATGGAAGTGCTGCCGGAAGGATTACGGCTGGTTATCCTCGATTTTGATGATAAGCATATGTTTCGTCGGGGTAGCAGTCGGCTGACACCGTACTATGAAGACCTCCTGCTGATGATGGCGCAGGTATTAGGCAAGACGGAGAACAAGATTCTGGTGAGTGGCCATACGGATGCCGCGTCTTTTTCCGAAAACCATTTCCACAGTAACTGGAAACTGTCTGGCGCCCGGGCGCAGGTGGCTCAGCGAACACTGGCCTATGGCGGTATTCCTGATGAGCGGTTCATGATGGTGTCGGCCATGTCGGATCACAGGCCAATCCACCCCGGTAACCCCGAGTCTGGAGCCAACCGTCGAATTGAGCTGCTGTTGCTGAACCCTGAGACGGAAAAAAAACTGGGCAGGCTGTTCTCGCCGATTGACAAGGATGGCGAGGAAAAAGAATCACCCATATCAGAAGAGGCGATGGAGCAGGTCAAGGATGGGATTGATGCGAACAGTTTGCCTCCAGAACTGCAGCCTCCCCCTGTCACTGAGGAAACCGCAGAAGAATAATCAGGGAATGACCGTGTTGACTTTCCCTGAAGCGATGACTCTTGCGTTGATCACCTTGCCGGAAGAGCTGTTTCTCACCTGAATGGTTTCATCGATTGCACCGCCTTCAAGGGCCATGCCCTTCATGGAAACGGTCACACCGTTGATACGGGCTTCTATTACGACATCATCATTTTTCCGGATGACCCTGGGCGGTTCTACCATATCAGGCCTCACGATCTGTGCCGGTGTGATGCGCCGGCTGGCCATCTGCCCGGTGAGTTCCTGTTTCTGGGCAAAATAGCGGCCGCGTATCTGGTTGAGACTGACTGGCTGAATGGTCAGGTCATCAGCCCGAATGGTCTGGTCGCGGTCAATGGTACGGGCGCTTTTCACCACCGGCAGTTCTATGCGGATATTGGCCTTGGCATGGATGGACCAGCGGGGTTCCCGACATACGGCTTTGACCGTGATATTGCCAACCAGCAGGCGATTCTGGCCGGGAATAATAATGTCAGGAGTATGCAGGCAGGTACCCAGCGTTTCCACGTTAGGCGGCGTGACGGTGACCTGCTGGAGACTGGTGACGGGGTCACGAATGTAGGCGGCTGTTTTCTCCATGAGGGCGGTTGTTGCAGCATCAACGATCTGCGAGGCCGCATCTGTGTCAGAGCCATCCTCTTCTGCGTGGAGTACGAAGGGAGCCATCAGGATAAGGGCGGTCATGAATGGCAAAGCCTTAACCGATGTTCTCATACACTGTCCCTCGTGCCGGCACTGACCGGAAAGGCGATTCCGCTTTACCGGATCAGGCGGAAAATACATTCCGGAAAATCCGGCCCATCTTTTCAAGATATCTGACAGCGTGGTATCTGCAAGTTCGTTCCTGAAAGAACGGGAAGGCCTTATCTCGGACTTGGTGGGGCGTTGTGAATGTTGGCAACGTTAATTCTACGCTTGGTTGCCGAGTTGGCACGCTTCTGGCAAACCATTAAATACTTGATGCCATAACAATAAAAGACAGGACACGTCTTCATGGGAATCAGTTTTGAAAAAGGGCTTGGTATTCATCCCAGTGCTTTGCAATTCAGAGCCCAGCGCAGCACGGTTCTGGCAAGTAACCTGGCGAATGTGGATACGCCAGGGTTCAAGGCCAGGGATGTGGTTTTTGCCTTTGACCATACGCTGGAAAACGCGGTTGCGCTGTCTTCACCGGATACCCGTCATATGGGGCTATCCTCTCAGTCGGCAGAGGGCAGGATGATGTATCGCATCCCCTACCAGCAGACAACGGATGACAATACGGTCGAACTCGGGATTGAGCAGGCAGCTTTTGCCCGTAATACGCTGGATTTCCAGACCAGCTTTACCTTTCTCAATATGAAATTCAAAGGGCTTGACAGGGCGATTAACGGGCGCTGACAGGGAGGTCAGATATGTCGCTGAGTGATGTATTCACCATAGCCGGATCGGCTGCCACAGCGCAGACCATACGGTTAAACACCATAGCCAGTAACATGGCCAACGTTGAAAGCGCCGGGGCAACACCCGAAGAAGCGTACAAGGTGCGTAAACCTGTTTTTTCCCAGGTGCTGGTTGATCAGGGGCGGTCCATGGATAGCCCAGACCATCAGGTGATGATGGTCGCCGTTAATGAAATTCTGGAAGTCGAGGCCACGGATGAAGACCGTCGTTATATGCCCGATCATCCAGGAGCTGATGCGGAAGGTTATGTTTATTTTCCGAAGGTCAATGTGATTGGCGAAATGGCTGACATGATGTCTGCCTCGCGCAGTTACCAGAGCAGTATCGAATTGATGGCGACTGCCAAGAAAATGCAGCAACGTCTGCTGACGCTGGGACAATAAGGAGGTTGTCATGGCATTGAATATTCCCGGGCTGTCAGGCAGCTCGTCCACCTCAGGCGCAACCGGTGCTGGCGCTGTCACTGGTACGAATCAGATGGGCCAGGAAGAGTTCCTGGAGATGCTGCTGGCAGAGATCAACAACCAGGATCCGCTGAACCCCCAAAGCAGCAGTGAGTTTGTGGGGCAACTGGCCCAGATCACCAGTGTTGAGAACCTGAACAGTCTCAACAGCCAGATCACCGGGCTGGTTAGTTCCCTGCAGTATTCTCAGGCCATGCAGGCGACTGATCTCGTGGGCAAGACGGTGACGGTGCCCATGAACATCATGGAACTGGACAACACCGGTACCATGAGCGGTGAAGTGCAGGTACCGGTGAATACTGACAGGCTTCAGGTGTTTGTTCAGGACGCCAACGGCCAGGTCGTCTCCAGCATGGATTTTGGACCCCAGTATTCCGGCACAGTGCCGTTTACTACGGATGATTTGGCGAAAGGGATTTATTCCATCTCCGCGGTCGCCACCTACGGCGTAGACAATGAAACCGTGCCGGTAGCGCTGAGCACTAAGGTGGACAGTGTCGTGATTCCTGGGGGCGGCAAGGAAATTGAATTGAATCTGGCTGGCATTGGCGCCATGCCGGTTTCACAGGTCAGCCGGATCGGACAGTAACGGATTAGTCACACTGCAGTTGCAGTAATTATCGGTAACGTCAGTACAGAGGAGGTACGCCATGTCATTCGGCATTGGTTTGAGCGGTATGAAGGCCGCAAAGCGGGATCTGGAAGTGGTCAGTAATAACATTGCCAACTCCAATACCGTGGGGTTCAAGTCATCACGGGCAGAATTCGCTGATGTGTATGCCTCAACATTGGATGGCAGTAATGCCAGGGTTGTCGCGGGCGCAGGGGTCAAAGTGGCGTCCGTTACCCAGAGTTTCCAACAGGGTAACTTCAGTTATACCAACGGTGTGCTTGATATGGCGATCACGGGCAACGGCTTTTTTGTTGTCAATGATAATGGTTCATACCTTTATAGCCGGGCCGGTTATTTTGACCTGGATCGGGAAAACTATGTGGTGAATAACCTGGGGCATCGTTTGCAGGGGTTTGCCTCCGATGCTGCAGGTAACATCCTGTCAGGGAGTATTACCGATCTTCAAGTTGATTCATCGGATATGTCAGCCCAGGCGACATCGGAACTGATTGGCTTGATCAACCTGGATTCCCGTAGCGCTATTCCTAGTGTGGCGACGTTCAATTCGTCTGATCCGAACAGCTATAACACCACAATGGCTTTCAACGTGTATGACAGTTTGGGTAACCCGCACACGCTGGGCCTTTATTTTGCCAAAGACCAGACCATTGCCAACCAGTGGAGTATTCATTACCAGTTGGATGGAGTGGATGTCGGTACAGCTGATCCCCTGAACTTTGACACTAGCGGTCAGGTGGCCACGGGTAGTGGCACATACACGCAGACGATTCCTGCGGCCACACTGGGCAATGGTGCCGATGCCCTTAACCTCAGCATTGACCTGACCGATATGACCCAGCTGGGGATCGCTTCATCGGTGAATGGTGCCATTCAGAACGGCTTTCCACCGGGTAAGTTATCCGGCATTCAGGTCAGTGAGACCGGTCAGCTTCAGGCTCTTTACTCCAATGGTCAGACGTTGAATCAGGGACAGATCATCCTGGCAGGCTTTACCAATGAGCAAGGACTGCAACCGGTTGGGGACAGCCTGTGGCGGGCTGGTTATGAATCAGGCGATCCAGCTTATGGCTTGGCAGGTACCGGTACGCTGGGATCCCTTGAAGCTGGAGCACTCGAACTCTCCAATGTTGATCTATCGATAGAGTTGGTACGACTTATTGAAGCGCAGCGAAATTACCAGGCCAATGCCAAAACCATTGAGACATCCAACAGCCTGACCCAGACACTGATGAATATCATCTGATGATAGCGCTGGGGGAGGGAGGATTAGGAGGATATGGATAAGTCCCTTTTTATCGCAGTATCCGGTGTGAACCGTGTTATGCGGGCACAGCAGGTGCACGCCAATAACCTGGCTAACCTGAATACTCGCGGGTTCCGCAAGGATTTTGTGCATTCCATGGCCGTACCGCTGCAGGGAGATGGCCATCCAAGCCGGGCCATGACCAAGGCAACGGGTACCAGCAGTGCCATGGGGGTAGGGCCCGCTATCCATACTGGTCGTAACCTGGATATAGCGATCTCTGGTGAAGGCTGGATCTCGGTGATCGACGATAATGGCGAGGAAGCGTATACCCGTGCGGGACATTTGCGGCTCGATGACGAGGGGCAATTGGTAACGGGCACTGGTCGTCCTGTCGCCAGTCTTGGGGGGGCGATTGAAATACCGCAATACCGCCATATCGAAATAGGTGGGGATGGCACCATCAATATTGTGCCGGTAGGCGGCATTACCGTACAGCCGGTTGCTGTGGGGCAGATTAAGTTGGTGAACCCGGATCCCCGGGAGATCATCAAGGGGCCGGATGGCCTGTTTCGGCGCATTGATGGTGAGGAAGCCGATCAGGACGCAGGGGTGCAGGTCAAGCCCGGACACCTGGAAGCCAGTAATGTGAATGCTGTTGAAGAAATGGTTCAGTTCATGAACCTGGCGCGACAGTTTGAGTTTCAGTTCAAGGTGATGAAAACCGCGGAGACACTGGCCGCCAGTGGCGACAAGTTGATACGCACAGAATAACAGGAAGTACAGAGGGGTACAGGGACGATGAACCCGGCTTTATGGATCAGTAAGACTGGCCTGGCGGCGCAGGATCGCCATATGGCGACGATTTCCAATAATCTTGCCAACGTCAATACCGTGGGCTTCAAGCGTGACCGGGTCAGCTTTGAAGACCTTTTCTACCATATCGAAAAGCAGCCGGGTGCACTGGCGGATCAGCAGAATATCCTGCCTTCCGGGATGCAGGTAGGAACGGGTGTCCGGGTGACGGGTACCCAGAAAATTTTCACAACGGGTAACTATCAAACGACAGAACAGGCGCTGGATATGGCCGTTGTCGGTGATGGTTTTTTTCAGGTCGCCATGCCGGACGGCACCCCGGCCTACACCCGTAACGGCCAGTTCCACAGGAATGCTGAGGGCACGATTGTGACGGCCAATGGTTTGCCGATAGAACCCGGTATTCAAATTCCCAGCGATGCAGTTTCCATTACCGTCAGTGAAGACGGCAGTGTGATTGCTGCGTTACCTGGTGTTGTCGAGCCAGTGGACCTTGGCCAAATCCCTCTCATTACGTTTGTAAACCCGGCGGGACTGCAGGCTAAAGGCGGCAACCTGTTCGTTGAGACGGCAGCCAGTGGGGCGCCAGTGGAAAACCTTGCGGGTGCTAATGGTGTCGGGAAGATCAAGCAGTTCACACTGGAGATGTCCAATGTCAGTGCGGTGGAAGAACTGGTCAACATGATCTCGGTACAACGTGCCTATGAGATGAATTCCAAGGTGATCTCTGCGGCGGATCAGATGATGCAATTTGCGAATCAGGCGTTGGGATAATCATGACATTTAATATTCTAATTCTGACGTTTATAGGTTTGCTGTTAACGGCGGCAGGGTGTTCGACTGCTCCCCAGCAGGAAATACTGCGTGATATACCGGTTGCAGAGGAGGCGGTTGTTCAGATGTCTGTCAAGCCGACCGTTATTAACGCAGCGGAACATCATGGCAGCCTTTTTCGGAAAGCCTACTCCATGCAGCTTTTTTCGGATCGGAGGGCGTATCGAACCGGCGATATCCTTACCGTAAAACTGGAAGACGGAACCCGAATTACTAAAGATTCCAATACGACACTGGATAAACGTGGCACGATTGCTATATCTGACCCCATCGTTTTTGGTAAGACTGGTGCTGATATTCTCGGTGGTGCAAACTCATTGGCATTCAATGTTGCACCTAACCGGAACTTTACAGGCAATACGGCACTGTCTCGGGGGTATAGCATTCAAAGCGGTTATGTCACGGTTCAGGTGACCGAAGTGATGCGCAATGGAGCGCTGCGGGTCAAAGGTGAAAAATGGCTCAAGCTCAATAATGAAGCTGAGTTTGTCCGTTTGAGTGGCTTGGTCAGGCCTGAGGATATTGATACCAATAATGAAGTTTCCTCCAGGCGGTTGGCAGAAGCCAAAATTACGTATTCCGGTGTTGGATATCAGGAAAATGTTCATGAACCGGGCTGGCTACTGAAACTGGTTAACAGTCCGTTTTTCCCGTTTTAAGCGAAGGAGTCGCTATGGGCAAGGATGCCTGCAAACGACAGATTGCGTTTTTCATGAGTGTGCTGCTGTTTTTAATGGCAGCACCAGCTCGTGCAGAACGCCTGCTGGATCTGGTAGATATCCAGGGAGTGCGAAACAACCCGCTGATTGGTTATGGCCTGATTGTTGGTCTGAATGGCTCCGGCGATAAATCAACAGAGTTTACCGACCAGTCATTGAAAAACCTGTTGCGGGAATTTGGTGTGACCCAGGCAGGAACAGACCTTAAGTCGAAAAATGTTGCTGCTGTTTCCGTCCATGCGACGCTGACGCCTTTTGTACGACCAGGTCAACGTATTGATATCAGCGTTTCCTCTTTAGGGGATGCCAAAAGCCTCAGTGGTGGCACGTTATTGATGACACCACTGAAAGGCATTGATGGAGAGATCTATGCTGTGGCCCAGGGGGATCTGGTTGTTGGTGGTGCTGGTGCCAGTGGAGCCAGTGGTTCCAGTGTCACTATCAATACGCTGACTGTCGGCCGTATCCCAAACGGTGCGATTGTTGAGCGCAGTGTACCGAGCAGCTTTTCGTCTAACCGGGAAATTGTGCTGAACCTGCGTGATCCGGCCTTCAGCACGGCCCGTCGTATTGTGCAGGCGGTGAATAACAAGTTTGGCCCCGATGTGGCCCGTGCCCGGGACAGTGCCTCCATTGTGATTGCGGCACCACCCGACAGCAGTCAGCGGGTGACGTTTATGTCGGTACTCGAAAACCTTGATATTGAGGCTGCCGTCCCGCCTGCGCGTGTCATTTTTAATTCGCGTACCGGAACCGTGGTGATCGGGCAAAACGTCAAGGTGCTACCGGCAGCCGTCAGCCATGGCAGCCTGATTGTCACGATCAACGAAGATACGAAGGTCCGCCAGCCGGTGGCGGAATCGCTTGGGCTGACGGTGGCTACCGCTGAAAGCGAAGTGACCGTTGAGCAGCAGCGCGGTGCGGTGTTTATGTTGCCGGAAGCCGCTTCATTGCAGGATATTATTTCTGCCATTAACAGTGTGGGCGCTTCCCCGACGGACCTTATGTCCATTTTGCAGGCCCTTAAGCAGGCCGGCGCACTCAGAGCGGAGCTGATCGTCATATGATGCCAGGGATGAACATTGATTACTCAGGAATGGTGTCGGGTGCCGATTTCTTGACACATCAGAATAAACCCAAAGGCCTCGAGCAGGCGGCGAAGGCGTTTGAATCGCTGTTCATCAATATGATGCTCAAGAGTGCACGTGCGGCCAATGAAACCCTGGGTGGGGATGACCTGATGGGGGGCTCGGAGATGTCGCTGTATTACTCAATGATGGACAGCCGGATAGCGACCGAAATGAGCAATACCGGTGCATTTGGTCTGGCGGAGATCATGATGCGCCAGTTTGGTTATGAGCAGGACCCTAATGCCGATAAACCCAAAGGCACCTTGCTGGATCAGACCATATGACCCGGGTGTGGTAAAGGAGTATACCGATGAGCAGTTTGCTGGAAATTGGTAAAAGCGGGATACTGGCCTCCCAGAGAATGCTGGAGACCAGCAGCCATAACGTCACCAATGTCAATACGCCGGGGTTCAATCGCCAGGATGTGCAACTCTATAATGCCCCCGGCGCTTTCACGGGACATGGTGTTAAGGCCGGTGAAGTGCGCCGCATCCAGAGTGAATTCCTGACCGCACAGATTCGTGAAAACCTCACCCTTTACAACCATAAGTCTACTGCCGCAGGTTACATGTCTTCTCTGGACAGTTACCTGGGTAATGAAAGCTCGGTATTAACCACCGGGTTGGAGCAGTTTTTTTCGGCGGTCAATGCGGCAACTGTCGATCCGCTTTCCTCGGTTGCGCGTCAAAATATCATCAGTGAAGCCACTTCTTTGTCGCAGCAGTTCCATGCGGTCTATGAACAGCTGGAAGGGCAGGCCAGGCTGCTGGATAACCAGATGGAAGCGGCGGTTGAACAGGTTAACAGCCTGGTTGTCAGCATTGCCGGTTACAACGACCGTATCCGGGAAGCCCAGAACGGCGTCAGTCAACCCAATGACCTGCTGGACTTGCGTGAACATGCGCTGGAAGAACTGTCCGGACTGGTTGGCATTACCGTGCTTGAGCAAGGTAATGGGATGGTGGGAGTGTATTTGAATTCTGGTCATCCGCTGGTGCTTGAAGCGCAGCATAACAGTTTGGAGGTCATCGATGATCCGCTGGATCCCAATGTCACTGGTCTGGGACTCAATAACTCGTTCACTGTGGTGCCATTGACGGGCAACGTGAGTGGCACCGTTGGTGGCCTGCAGGAGTTTCAGACAGGTGTTCTCAGTACTGCGCTGAATGAGATCGGCCGGGTTGCCATGGTGTTCTCTGACCAGGTCAACAGTATTCTTTCGACAGGCTTTGATCTGGGGGACCGGCAGGGCTGGCCTTCCAGCCAGATGATGGCCGATATCAACTGGCAGCCGGCACCGGATCGAGTGGTGCCGGCGGATGGCAATACGGGGGCGGCAGAATTTAGTGTAAATGTCACCAGCCAGACCAGTATTGTGCCAGGTGGCGAATATGTGATGACGATATCGGGGGGGAACTACGACATTGTGCGCAGCATTGACAGTGTCAGTGTGGCCAGCGGTACAGTCGCTTCACTCGCTGCGACGAATCCTGCGTTTGATGGTTTGGAAGTGCAGTTGTTCACTGATCCGGCCAATATCCAGAACGGCGATGTTTACACCGTGGAATTCCCGCTGAGTGGTATACCTGCAGCTGAACGCATTCGGGTGGCAACGAGCCAGCCCATCAGTGATGCCTTTATGCTGCTGTCCGTTCAGGATGCCCAGCAGCTGACGGCGAGTGATTATGAGCTGCGGATTTTGGATAACGGCGGTACCACGGAGTATCGCGTGACCCGTAAGTCTGATGGTCAACAGGTTGGCTCCGGCACGGTACCGGCGACAGCACCGCCAGGTGCCCTGCTTGCTGACTTTGACGGACTTCAGCTCACCATCAATGGTGGGACGCTGAACGCCGGTGAAATCTACCTGTTGCAACCTACCCGTCAGGGCGGGGATGACATCGCGGTCGTGAATGACAACCCGACCCAGCTGGCGCTGGCTGGTATCGCTTCAGCACCCGGCGACAATACCGTTGCCAGAACGCTGGCGGAGTTACAGGCCAGCGCCGTGATAGGCGGCGAATACAGCCTTTCTGAGGGCTATACACAACTGGTAGGACGTATTGCCGTCATGACTTTCCAGACCGAGACCGCCAAGGAAACCACGAATTCCATGCTGATGAAGGCGCAGGAAGAGCGCAACAATTACAGCGGTGTGAACCTGGATGAAGAGGCCATGACCCTGATTCGGGCAGAGCAGGCCTATGCGGCCAGTGCTCAGGTTGTGGCTTCCGCACAACGGGTCTTCGACACCCTGATCGGATTGCTGTAACAAGGAGGTATTGCCATGCGTGTGAGCACGGTGCAGTTTAATAACATGATGGTTGCTTCCATGCAGCAGCAGGGGAGCGAACTGGCCAACACCTATGATGCCATTACATCAGGCAAGCGGCTTCAGCAGCCATCCGACGATGCGTTGGCCGCTGTACAGATTTTGCATCTGAACAAGGAAGTAGCCTTCCTTGAGCAATATACCGATAACATCGCTGCGCTGGAAAACGAGTTGCGCCAGGAAGAGACGCTCCTGACCAACATGGTCAATGTGCTTCAGGGAATCCGGGAAACCATCGTGTTGACGGGGAATGTGGCGGTGGGACCCCAGGGGCTTGAGTCGATTTCGGGGGTTATTGGGGAGCAGATGGATGAGTTGCTCAGCCTGGTCAATTATCGTCGTTCAGACGGACAGTACTTTTTTTCGGGGACGACATCACAGACCCTGCCCGTGGTGGAAACCGCGACACCGGGTGTTTACGACTATGTGGGTTCAGAAGGCCAGCGCCAGGTAGCGATCAGCGGCAGTACCGAAGTGGCGGCGAATGACCCAGCCTCAGCCCTGTTTTTTAACAGTGGTGTGCAGGCCGTGACAGCCGTGGGAACCGCCGCACTGGAAGGTGTCACGGTGCTTGATCTTGATACCTTCAGCCTTTACGCCAGTATTTCCGTGGAAAATGTAGCCGGCACCTGGACCACAACAGCGACTCCCAAGGATGGAGGCCCTGCGGTCTTGTTGCCGACAACGGTGACTGGTGACGAACTGTCTATTACCGGCTTGATTTCTGCCAACATAGAGGGTGCAACCGCTGTGGGTGATCGCTTTACGCTCACGGCCGTGGATACCTTTACCGCCCTGTCTGCCTTTGCCTCGGAGATCTCTGACGGCAGGACGTTTGTTCCGGGGGACTCACTGGGTGACATGCTCAAGACGATTGATAACACCATTGAAAAGGTGGGACAGGTACAGACCCGTATCGGTGGGCGCCTCAATACCATGTCTTCGGTAGGTAACAGCCACGAGGATGTCATCCTGATGAACAAGACACTGCGTTCCGGCCTGGAAGACCTGGATTATGCCGAGGCCATATCCCGGCTCAATCTGCAGCAGACGGCCCTGACCGCAGCCCAGCAGACATTTGTCAAAATTCAGAGTATGTCTCTGTTTGATTACATGCGCTAAATAGCGCTGAGGGCTCCTGTAGGGCTGTCAGAAAAGTCACGTAATTTTGCCGGTTTTGACCTTCGCAGATTCAAGATTTACAGAAAATTACCGATTGTTTGATTCAGAACGATCGGAAAAAAGAGTCTGCCATGTCCAGAATCAGTGGAGTGAATAAGCCGAGTTCTGGCGCTCGGCTATCGGGGATGACGGCTACCCGGCAGGTGCCAGCCCCTTCGGCCATTACCGGCACAGATCGATTGGAATTGAGTGACCAGGCTCGTTTGTTGGGCATTCTGGAAGATGAGGTAGAGCAACTGCCGGTGATTGATATGGCAAAAGTAGAGTCTCTGCGGGAAGCCATCCAGTCCGGAAAAATGCCCATCGACAGGGAGTTACTGGCCAAAAAAATCCAGCAATTTGAGAGTTTCCTTCAGGATATCGACTCATGACCACTACCGCTTCCGACTCAACGCTCACAGCCCTGCGTCAAACCAATCGCCTTCTGACCCGGATGGAGCAATTACTGGAGCAGCAATACCAGTACCTGCTGGCTCGTGACATGGCCTCCCTGGAGCAGGAAAGCAGTCGGCTGTCGGGGTTGATTGAAGAGCTGGAAACAGATGCATCACAGAGAAACCAGCTCCTGACATCCCAAGGGTTGACCACCGATATGGCGGGAATGAATCAGTGGATTACCGGATTGCCTGCAGAGGTTCAGGATGACGCACGTGAGCTTTGGACAACCATCAGAAAGCAGATGGTACGCTGCCGTGAGATGAACCTGATGAATGGCCGCTTACAGGGACGACTACGTTCAGCCACGGCCAGGCTGGTGGAATTGTTTTGGGGAAATTCAGTGGCTCAGCCTGGCTACAATCAGGGTGGTCAGCTGGAGCGCGCCAGCCGTCCGAGGAATATCGACCGGGCCTGATCAGGCATCCTGACGCTGATCAATGTATTGCCGGATAGCATGATCATCCAGCATTTTCTGTTCACTCTTGATAAGCTTCATGCGGCTTTTCTGCTGTATTTTTTCCAGTAATTTTTCCATTGCCTTGAGCTTTCGATGCTCGCCTGCGGCCTGCAGGCTTAGCTGGTTGTATTCCTCCTGGCCTCGGTCTACCCGCTGGTGCTGTAAGTCCGCCACCTGCTGGAGCAGGTTTCGAAAGCGGATCAGGTTGATCACGGACATGGGCGTCACCTGGGTATCGGTGCCAGTCCGGTAGTCATTTATGGCCTGCTGCAGGTAGTTCAGCTGGTCACGCTGCTGATTCAGGCTCTGCTCTGACTGAAGGGCTTTTTTCATCGCTTCCCGGTAGCGCTGCTGCTGAATTTCCAGACATTTCTCCAGGAGCTGGACTGATGTGCTCATGCGACCTCCGTATCGTTACCAGGGGTTGGCGCGGGCGTAGTGCCGCCCTGCCACAGTGAATAGAGTTGCTGGATACAGCTGGCATGATCAATCCGTTCATACATGCCCTGCCTGAGATAGCCCTGCATCAGCGGGTAAAGCTGAATGGCGCGATCCAGCTCCGGATCGGCCCCACGCTGGTAGGCGCCGATGGCCATCATGTCCCGGAACTGGTGATAGCGGGAGTAATAGTGGCGGAAGACTTGAGCCGCTTTCTGTTGTGTCTCGTCGGCGATTTGCGGCATGGCCCTGCTGATGGAAGATTCAATATCAATGGCGGGATAGTGACCGCTGTCCGCCAGCTCACGGCTGAGGACGATATGTCCGTCCAGAATTGACCGGGCGGCATCAGCGACAGGATCCTGCAAATCATCCCCTTCGGACAGCACTGTATAAAAAGCGGTGATGGAACCGCTCCCTTCAATCCCGTTTCCGGCCCGCTCCACCAGTTTGGGAATCTGGCTGAAAACGGAAGGGGTATATCCCCTTGTAGCTGGCGGTTCCCCGACTGATAAGGCGATTTCCCGCTGGGCCTGGGCATAGCGGGTCAGGGAGTCCATCAGCAGCAGAACATCCTGTCCCTGGTCGCGATAGTATTCTGCCATCCGGTGACACAGTAAGGCGGCGCGAAGGCGCATAACCGGAGACTCGTCGGCGGGAGCGGCGATGACCACGGTACGTGCCAGTCCCTCAGGGCCAAGGGTATGTTCGATGAATTCCTTCACCTCACGCCCCCGTTCACCGATCATGCCGACGACGGTGATATCCGCCGTGGTATTGCGGGTCATCATGCTCAGCAGGACACTCTTGCCGACCCCGCTGCCGGCCATCAGTCCAAGTCGTTGCCCTTTACCCACGCACAGCAGGCCATTGATGGCCCTGACGCCGACATCCAGTGGGTCTGTAATGGGTTTACGATGCAGCGGGTTGATCGGTGGACTGCTCAGGGGAATGGTGTCGTCAGGGCGAATGCTGCCCTGGCTATCCAGGGGTTCTGCCAGGCCATTGATGACGCGGCCGAGGAAACGGTTGCCGACCGGAATCGCCATATCGTGGCCGAGGGGTAATACCCGGTCCCCGGGTTGCAGGCCACTGGCATTGCCCAGCGACATCAGAAAATGGACAGAATCGTTGAAGCCCACGACTTCGGCTTCCAGGCAACGTTTCTCCCGTCGTGATTCAATCCGGCAACGGTCACCCACCGCCAGCTGGCAGCCGGAGGCTTCCAGAACCAGGCCGGTCATTTTGGTCAACCGTCCATAGATGCGGGCAACGGGCAGGGACTGGATCCGGTCTGCCAGTGTCAGGCCATGCCCCTCATCTCCGGATGGGGTCATGATAACCGCTCCTCGATTTCATCCGGCATGTAAAGGCGAACCATGTCGAGACAGTCCTGGATGCGTTGTTCAATGTTGGCTTCCGCTTCCAGTTCACCGTTTTCAATCCGGCAGTTACCGGGTTCAATCTCGGCGGCGGCAAAAATCTCCCACTGTTGACGGAGTTCCGGTTTGAACTGCAGCAGGCGTTCGGAATCCACGGGATTAAGATAAATCTGGAAGGTGCCATCGTTGCCTGGCAGACTTTGTAAGGTATTGCGGATGACCCGGTAAATTTGTTCCGGACGACTCTTTGGCTCACTACGGATGATCTGCCGGACAATCGTATCCACCAGTGTGGACAGCCATTCACTCATTTCATCCCGTCGATTCTCATAGAGGCTGCGAACATTTGTCAGGAGACCGTTCAGCTGCGCCACCAGGGCATTAATTTCCTGTTCACTACTCGCCAGCGCCTCTTTGTACGCTTGTTCGCGACCGCTGGTGATGCCTTCCTTCAGTCCCTGTTCAAAGCCTTCCTGACGGCCTTCCGCCAGCCCCTCTGTTCGACCTTCCTCTAGCCCTTGCTGGTGGCCCTGTTCATAGCCATCTTTACGCGCCAGCGCCATGCCCTGACGATATCCATCCGCAAAGCCCTGCGCGCTATTGGCCTGCATATAAGCGCTGTCCTGATCAATCAGGGCGTTGATGTCAGGGTAATCGGAATCTGCCGCCAGGGGCTCCTGGACAACCCTTGAAGGGGGGGCTTCCGCTTCGTCTGGCCGGATCGCCAGTGCGTCCTGCCGGGGGGGACGGCGGAAGGCCGGGAAGCTGACCCGCTGGCACTGTTCCCCTGATCCCCGAATAACACGACTTGACTGTTTCATGGCGCGATCCCTGCGTGTTTGGCGTGTTATTCAATCATCTCTTCATCTCTGAAGTTCAGCTCGATCTCGCCTTCATCAGCGAGTCGCCGGGCTGTATCCAGCATTTCCTTACGGGCGGCCTGCACCTGACTGGCCCGGACACTACCCAGGTTATCAATGTCATCCTGCAGGTATTTGGCGGAACTCTTGGCCATATTGTTGAATATCATGTCCATGAGTTCCTCTGGTGCCCCCTTCAGCGCCATAACCAGGACATCCTGAGGCACTTCGGCAATGATCCGGTTGATAGCTTCATCATTGACTTTCGCCAGGTTGTCAAAGACAAACATGTGGTTTTCAAGCTCTTCAGCCAGGCTCTCATCCATTTCCTTGAAATGAGACAGCAGGCTTTTGGTTTCATCCTCGCTGAGTCGGTTCATGATGTCGGCGACCTGGCGCATGCCACTGATGGTGGTGTTGTGGCCGGAGTTCAGCTCGACCATGTTGTCATCAAACATGGCATTGAGTTCCTGGATGATGGCCGGATGTAACTCTTCCAGTTTGGCGACCCGTGACAGCAGATCGTTATGGGTATGCATGGGTAACCGCTTGAGTACATCTGAGGCTTGCTTGGAGTCCAGGTTGGCCAGTAAGACGGCCTGCAGCTGTGGGTGCTCATGGGCGATCAGTTCGGCGATAGTGGACGCTCCCATCCACTTGATCATCTCCAGGCCGTTGCCGGTTTCCTCATGTCCAAAGATGGATTCGAGCATTTTCGTGGCGTCTTTTTCGCCCATGGCCAACTGGAGGCTTTTCTCGAGATATTGCTGGGTACCGCCGATGAAGCCGGCCTCATAACGGTATTCATGGAAAAACTGGCTCAGGATGGTTTGTACCTCATCCCGGCGCAGGGGGGGCATGGTGGCCATGGCCATGGTGATCTGACGAACTTCCTGTTTACTGAGGTGTTTGAACACATGGGCGGCACCTTTCTCACCCAGGCTCAGCAGGAGAACAGCAACATTTCGGGCTGTCTGGCTGATCTTGTTGTTATCTGTAGTCATTATGATTCCGTTGAACTCATCCACATTTTGACGACTTGGGCTACCCGTTCCGGTTCCTTGTGAGCCAGTTTCCGGGCGCTCACGAGCTGGGTTTCAAAATCCGCCACTTCCGGTGGCAGCAGGGAAAGGGATTCGTCGCTGAACAGCCCCAGGTCCGGATGGGCGGCCTTGAACGCAGCGGCGGCTTCGGCGGCTTCATCCACCGGCGCGGGTAGTGGTTCGGGTGGGCTGACAATACGCTGTACCAGTGGGCGCAGCAGGAACATGATGACGGCGAGGCTCAAAATGCCGCCAATCAGGTAGCGGAAGTAATAGAGGAGCTGGGGGGATTCCCACCAGGCTATCCCGTTATCGGCAATGGCGTCGTTGACGACAAAGTTGGCGGTATGAATGCTGATCTGGTCGTTTCGAGCCTCGGTGAAACCGATGGCATCACGCACCAGCTGCTGCAGGTTTTCCATCTGAACGCTGCCGCCTGCCATGGCGCTTTCATTCAGGACAACCGCAACACTTAAACGGTTGATGGTACCCTGCTGCCGGGTGACATGCTTGACGACACGATCGACCTCATAGTTACGGGTGAACTCTTTCTGGCCCACTTCCTTGGCTGCAGTTTGTTCATCACTGGTTTGAGCGGGTTCGTTGCTGAGCGCCCCAGGGGTCTTGGTGGCGTTACCGGTTTCATGTCGTTCGCTGGAGTGTTCACTCCGAATAGCCTGTGCTTGCGGGTCATATTCCTCGGACGTTTGCTCAATTCGATTCAGATCCACATCGGCAGACACCTCAACCCGGAAATTGCCATAGCCCACGATCGGTTCAAGCAGTGCACTTACGCGGTTCTCGTAGGTTTGTTCCAGCTTGTCGATGTAGTCCAGCTGGCGCTCGGCCAGGTCCAGACCATTGTTGCTCATGGCCAGCTCCCGCGAGAGGAGGGTGCCGTGCTGGTCAACAATGGAAATAGATTCACGTGACATGCCGGGCACGCTGCCGGCAATCAGGTTGACGATAGCTTCCACCTGGGTTTTGTCGAGCATCTGGCCGGGAAGCAGATCCACAAAGACCGAGGCTGACGGCTTTTCTGCCTTTCTGACAAAGGCGCTCTTACGAGGCAGTGCCAGATGGACCCGGGCATTCCTCACCTGCCGGAGGCTGATGATCGTGCGGGCAAGTTCGCCTTCCAGCCCCCGGCGATAGCGTACATTTTCCAGAAACTGGCTAGTCCCGAGAGGCTGTTCTTTATCGAGCACTTCCAATCCTTCGGGTTTTTCCGGCTTGATGCCGGCCGCAGCCAATTGCATCCGGGCTTCCGGCAGACGGGCCGCATCAACCAATATCTGCCCACTACCAGGGTGAACACGGTAAGCGATACCGGCCTGCTCCAGGGCATCCGTGACACCGCCGACATCGTAGATCTCCTGGCTACCATAGAGGGGCTGGTAGTCGGTGCTGTTTGACCAGATCACCAGGACGATGGCGAGCGCCAGCGACCCTGCCAGGCTGATCAGCATCAGTCCCTGGTATTTCGGGTTTTCCCGGATCATGGTGCTGACCCGGGTAAGTACCTGTTGCCAGCGGCTCTGGTACTCGTGTTTTACTGCTGGCGGTGTGTGCTCGTCTGCCATGGTGCCCTGCCTGCACTATTCGGTTAAATCTGCATCCGCATGACTTCTTCGTAGGCGGAAACGACCTTGTTACGTACCTGCATCAGTGCCTGGAAGGACAGGCTGGACTTCTGGGCGGCAATCATGGTGCCAACCAGATCGGTACTGGCACCGGTTTCGATGGCTCGCATCCGGTTACTGGTGTCCTGCTGCAAACTGTTGACGTGATCCAGCGCCTGTTTGAGCAGGGAACTGAATGACGGCTGATCATCCACGCGGCCAAACTGGCTCAGGTCGACGGGCGTGCGCTGGCCGATATTGATCGGTTGTCCAAGGTTGAGCATTGGTACGTCATCGCCGACAGGTTTGATCATTTCCTCATTCTCCCTGATATCGGTGTTCGTCTGATGTTTTTGACTGGGCGATCAGGGCTTCAATATCGATGCCCTGACGACGAATATCGGCCAGTTTGTTACGCAGTGTTCGGGTTGTAATGCCTAAGGTTTCGGCCGTACGGGTTCGGTGCCCCTTGTGTTGCAGCAAGGTGTCGATGATGTGTTCCTGCTCCAGGGTTCTATTTCGTTTGTGCAGTTTGTTGGAGCGGATTGGGCTGCTTGTGGTCGTGGTTGACTGAGTACCGTTTGCTGGCAACATCAGTGCTTCTGGTTGAATGGTATTACCGGTGGTGAGCACCAGTGCCCGCTGAACAACATTTTCCAGCTCTCTGGCATTACCGGGCCAGTCATGATTTAACAATGCCTGTTCCGCAGAAGGGCTGAATTGCAGGCAGCGTCCTGTCCGGGCCAGAAAGTGACGGGCCAGTGGCAGGATGTCTTCCCGGCGCTCCCGAAGGGGCATGCAATGGAGCGGGAAAACATTCAGGCGATAAAACAGGTCTTCACGGAATGTGCCTTCATTCACTTGCCGGGCCAGATCCTGATTCGTGGCGGCAATGATCCGGATATTGAGCCGAATACTTTGATGGCTGCCGATTCTCTCCACCTCGCGTTCTTGCAGGACCCTGAGTAGCTTGGCTTGTAGAGAACCTGCAATTTCCCCGATTTCATCCAGAAAGAGCGTGCCTTCATTGGCGAGCTCGAACTTGCCTGGGCGGCTGGTATAGGCGCCAGTGAAAGCGCCTTTCACGTAACCGAACAACTCCGCTTCGAGCAGGTTTTCGGGTATGGCGGCACAATTGATGGCAATAAAGGTCTGCGCCTTTCGGGGAGAGTGCTGATGGATGAAATGCGCCAGAACTTCTTTGCCGGTACCGCTGTTACCAGTGATAAGAACGGTAGTATCCGTGCTGGCCACTTGCCGTGCCATGGCTAACAGGGAACGACTGGCATCTGAGGCAGCGATGGGGCCTTCCGGGGTTTCTACAGGCTGTTGTTCCAGCAGGGTCGTCAGTCGCTTCAGGGTGATATTGCCGGCAATAAAATCGCTGGCGCCGGCATGGATAGCGGCAACGGCATCCTCAACACAGGCATCAGGAGAGGCAATCACAAGTGCAGGCATGGGATTCTGACGGCCAACCTGCTGGATGAATTCCAGCGTGGTGGCATCCGGCAGCTGATCGCTGGCTATGATAAGGTCAATTTTCTTCTGTTGGATCACTTGCATGGCTGACAGGCAGTCAACCACTTTTTCGAGGGTAAACGGCAGCGTTGTCAGCTGTTGGCTGACTGGCGAGTCAAAGCCTGTTTCTCCCACCATGAGAACGCTGTGTTTAGTCATTTCCGTATGCAACAGACAAGAATATGCTCAGTATTGATATTGGTTCTTACGGCTTTTCATATCCATGAAAACTTCAATAAAACAATGAGATATGAAATGTTTTTAATTATGAACAATTGAAATATAGAACATCCCCTGTTCAGATTTATCGGCGTAAATAGACAAATTCACGATGCCGGTCTGGTTGGTTATTGCTAAAAAACATTAAAGTTTTTTGGCAGGTTTATGAATCGAAGTGGTGAGGAATTCTTTGGTGTTTTTTTAAGAAAAAAGCGTCAAATATCTATTCTTCTTTTGGGGATGTGGCGGCTGGGGCCTCTTCCAATGTTTCTGAATCATCGACGTTTTGGGCGAGCGTGTTTTCTTCTTTTGCCATGGAGAGTGAGGGTGGCTCTTTGCTGGCATTTTCTACGGCCTCAGGTGCCTGTTTAGGCTTTTCATCGCGATAAAGGCGGATTTCAACCCGTCGGTTCTTGGCCCGGCCTTCAGCGGTGTTGTTGGAGCGAACCGGATAGCGATCCCCGTGGTAGCGGGTTGTGATCATGGATGCCGCAATCCCGCGCTTCAGCATCAGGCTACTGATGGCATTCGAGCGCTCCATGGACAGTGTTCTGTTGGCCAGCGAATCGCCAATCCCGTCGGTATGGCCGTCAATTTCAATGCGGTTGACGCGTGGGTCGGCCAGGATATAGGTAATCATGTCCTGCAGGAACGGGTGATGATCCTTTCGGTAACCCTGCTGGCCGGAGTCATAATAGACAATCGTGTGTTTGATCTGGTCAAAATTCACCGGTAGCAGGGTTTTCCGGCATTCACTGAAGGGTTCAATCACATCGGCAATGCCCACGGATGATAGCGTTATCCGATGTTTAAGCTGGGTATTCGCCAGGATATCCAGCTGTGCCCAAAGGCCATTGCTCATTTTGTCCAGTAATTCCGTGGCGCCCGGTTCATGACGATAGGCCTGATCCTGAACCGGATTGCTGGCATGCTCGACATTGGCGCCAAACGGATGCCAGGGCGCGGGGGCAGAAAACACTGTGATTGTGTCAGCCTGCTTTTTCAGTACGGGCGATTCAATCTGCAGCATCATGGGGAGACCGGCTTCGTCAATGAAGGTTGCGGAGCCGAAGCGCGGGATGGGCTGGGTCAGTTTACAGGCGAATATGGATGACTCCACCTGCCAGATGGTGTTATCCATCGGTGTCAAATAATTACCGGCTTTGGCGCCCATGGCCACCATACCGCTGATCATCGTCAGGAAAACTACGTTACTGCACTTCATATCCTTATGAATCCAGCGTACTGCTACTGCTTCTGTCTTTTAGTTTAGTGAAAAAGTCATGGCATAAATGGCATGGGCGGTAATAGTAGCGGTGTTAGCCCTTGGGCCTTGGAAAGGACAATAGCAGGATCGAGTTTGGATAAAAGCGTATAGGCTGATGTGTCAAATGACTGGCAGTTTCCGGCTCCCATGGGAACCGGTGGTTCTGGAACACGGACGGTGTCAGGGCTCCCGAATCACCGTCACAAAATCAAAGGTATCACCCAGGAAGTGGGAGCGGGTGTGCTCCACCGGCGTATCGTCTTCCAGCAGGCCATGGCGTTCAAGGAATATGACCGGGCTGCCGACGGGAATATCCAGATAATCCGCATAGGTAGCATCGACAGCCACTGCCCGCAGTCGCTGAATGGCTTTGACTGGCCGGATGCCCGCCTCGTCCAGCGCTTCATAGAGTGAGCCTGTGATACCAAAAGGATTATCCAGGAATTTACGGGGGACGGTGGCGTGCTCCAGGGCGACCGGTTTGTCGTCAGCCATTCTGACCCGGAACATCCGAACCACCTCATCACCCGGCTGAAGGCGCAGTTTCTGGATTTCATCGGATGTGGCCAGGCCAACGCCGCGCTCAATCCAGCGGGAATCCGGATGCTTGTCTACTGCCAGAATCACTTCCGAGAAGCTATTCAGCCGATTCAATTCATGAACGACACGCTCATTAACAAAGGTGCCGGCTCCCTGACGCTGGGTCAGAATGCCGTCATTGACCAGGTCGTCTATAGCGCGCTTGACCGTCACCCGTGAGACCTTCATGGTGCTGGCGATCTCCCGCTCCGCCGGCAGGGCGTCATTGCACTGCAGAATGCCCTGGCTGATCGCTTCCTGAATCAGGCTCTGAAGCTGGATATAGAGTGGCGTCGCGCTGTTTCGGAGCGCTTCGGGTTGGCCAAAAATCAGTTCGACCAGGCGGCTTGTCAGTGAGGTATCAGTCATCGTCGGGCAGCGTCAGGTTTGGCGGACGTATGTTCAAACGCATAATGCCATACCATTTTTTAGACGTTATGTGTCCAATCCGGTCCAGAACAGGCCGCGGTGACCATTGCATCTGCTTGCCTGTTCTCGCATTAAGCGAATATAGCGTCGCTATTCGCAGGGATAGGGCTATATTGTGTCGTTACTGGCAGATCGGCATTATGCGTGACTGCGTGTCAGTGTATCCGGTTTTTCTGAGCTATCAATACCATTTTTTGCCTTTTTATTGTCAGTGGTATTGCTATTTCGTGATTTGAATCAAACAGTGGTATTTAAAGAGCGAGCCTTGTCGTATACCATTGGCGCACTTTTTCAGCCCGCTTGTCAGTTAGCTCAGCCAGCCAGCCGACAGGTTTCTTCTGTGTGGAGTTGAACGTAATGGCCATCATCAAAGAGATCAAAGCCCGGGAGATCATGGATTCCCGCGGCAATCCCACCATTGAGGCAGACGTTATTCTCGAGTCTGGCGCCATGGGACGGGCCTGTGCGCCCTCCGGTGCGTCCACCGGTTCCCGCGAAGCCCTGGAGCTGCGCGATGGCGACAAGAGCCGCTATTTGGGCAAAGGTGTTCTGACTGCGGTCAGCAATGTCAACGGCCCGATCCGTGAAGCCCTGCTGGGTAAGGATGCGGCAGATCAGCGTGCGATCGACAACCTGATGATTGAGCTGGACGGTACCGAGAGCAAGAACAAGCTTGGCGCCAACGCAATTCTGGCTGTTTCCCTGGCTGCGGCAAAAGCTGCTGCGGCGGAAAAGGGTATTCCCCTGTATCAGCACATTGCGGATCTGAACGGCACCTCCGGGCAATACTCCATGCCGGTACCGATGATGAATATCCTCAACGGTGGCGAACACGCTGACAATAATGTGGATATTCAGGAGTTCATGGTTCAGCCGGTCGGCGCCAGCTCGTTTGCCGAAGCGCTGCGCATGGGCGCGGAAATCTTCCACAACCTGAAGAAAGTCCTGTCTGCCAAGGGGCTGAGCACGTCTGTCGGTGATGAAGGGGGCTTTGCGCCGAACCTGGCGTCCAATGCGGATGCGCTGGCCGTTATCAAGGAAGCGGTTGAAAATGCTGGCTACAAGCTGGGTGACGACGTCACGCTGGCCCTGGACTGCGCAGCCTCTGAGTTCTACCGCGATGGCAAGTATGACCTCAAGGGCGAAGGCAAGGCTTTCGATTCCGAAGGTTTCGCAGATTACCTGGCTGACCTGGCGAACCAGTATCCGATTATTTCTATTGAAGATGGCCTGGATGAGTCTGACTGGGACGGCTGGAAAGTACTCACTGAAAAACTCGGCAACAAGCTGCAGCTGGTGGGGGACGATTTGTTCGTGACCAATACCCGCATCCTTAAGGAAGGCATCGACAAGGGTATTGCCAACTCCATCCTGATCAAGTTCAACCAGATCGGCAGCCTCAGTGAAACCCTGGATGCTATCCGGATGGCCCGTGAAGCCGGTTATACGGCGGTGATTTCCCACCGTTCCGGTGAAACCGAAGATGCGACCATTGCGGATCTGGCAGTAGGTACCGCTGCCGGCCAGATCAAGACAGGTTCCCTGTGCCGCTCTGACCGTGTGGCCAAGTACAACCAGCTTCTGCGTATCGAAGAAGAGCTTGGCAGCAAGGCGACCTACCGTGGGCGTGCAGAATTCAAGTAATTCCTGCTGATAAGGCAGGCGCTGGTCAGCCCTGAAACCCAAAAAACCTCCGGTTATTCACCGGAGGTTTTTTTTGCTGTTCCAAACATCGATTTCCATGGTGCTTTTCGGGCTGGTAATAAGGGCTGTATTGAAAAGGTGTTTTCGGATAATACCTATTGGGTGGCTTTCTGGAAAAGGTCTGGAAATGGCGTTTTCTTTTTACTGCCGTCGAAGGTTCTTTATTGTTCTTGTTTTATCTATTCCCTGTCAGCTTATGATGGCTCCTGTTTGATTCTGTAAGGTATTGTTTCGTGTCAATAAATGGTTTTGTTTGATCAATAAATGAGTTGCTAGATTAAATACCATTGTAATACCATTTAAGTATTGGCTGATGATGTACCGGTCAGGTAACAGTGGTATTTGGAGAATACCTGGTCCAGGTCAGTCAGCAGGCAGGTGAAGGGTAATCGACAACGGCTTTCGGCCGATGGTATCGAAACAGCCATCACACTGTCACCGAACAGACACAGTTAACCGTGACACTGGTTAAAACCGGGAGAAACTACATGATCAACATCGCCATCAATGGTTACGGACGTATCGGACGCAACGTACTGCGCGCGTTGTACGAAGCAGGCCGTACCGATGAATTCCGCATTGTTGCGATCAATGATCTGGGCGACGCCAAGACCAACGCACACCTGACCAAGTACGACACCGTTCATGGTCGCTTTAACGCCCTGGTTGAAGCCGGCGAGAATGCCCTGTACGTCAATGGCGATGAAATTCGCACATTCGCCGAGCGGAACCCGGCGAACCTGCCCTGGGCCGACCTGGGTGTGGATGTCGTGTTCGAATGCACCGGTATTTTCCGTTCCAAGTCTGAGTGCCAGGCGCACATTGATGCCGGCGCGAAGAAAGTCATCATTTCAGCTCCCGGTAAGGACGTGGATGCAACCGTCGTTTATGGCGTGAACCACGACATCCTGACGGCTGACATGACCGTTATCTCCAACGCTTCCTGCACCACCAACTGCCTGGCACCGGTGGCCAAGCCCCTGAACGACGCCATTGGTATTGAAAGCGGCATGATGACGACCATCCATGCGTATACCAATGACCAGCGCCTGAGCGACGTTTATCACACTGACCTGTATCGCGCCCGTGCTGCGGCGTTGAACATGATCCCCACCAAGACCGGTGCGGCTGAAGCGGTTGGCCTGGTTGTGCCTGAACTGCAGGGCCGTTTCTCTGGCATGGCGGTACGGGTGCCCACAGCCAACGTATCGGTGGTTGATCTTAACTTCATCGCCGCTCGTGATACCAGTGTGGAAGAAGTGAATGAGATTGTTGCTGCGGCTGCTGCCAAGGCACCGATGAATACCGTGCTGGATATCAACACCCAGCCACTGGTGTCCATTGACTTTAATCACAGCCCTTTCTCCTCCAACTTTGACGCGACCCAGACCCGAGTCCAGGGACGCCTGGTCAAAGTCATGAGTTGGTATGACAACGAGTGGGGCTTCTCCAACCGTATGCTGGATACCGCCAAAGCGTTTATTAACGCCTAATGGTTGCCCGATAGAAATAAAGAGGCCGTTCATTGAACGGTCTCTCGTTTTATGAGTCATAAATAGGCGGCTTTTCCTCACTATCGGTGGCGAAAAGCCGTCTGTTTATGCCGCAGGTTGTTTTGAGCAGCGGAGAATCCTGTTAGTCAGACTAACGACAATGGTTTTCCTGCCCTATGCTGCCTGCATAGCCCTGCTAATTTCCGGTCAGAAATGAATATGCTGAGACGAACCAAGATAGTTGCCACCCTGGGACCTGCCACAGAAAGCGAAGATGCACTGGAGAAGCTGATTGCCGCCGGTGTGGATGTAGTACGTCTGAACTTCTCCCATGGGGAGCCGGAAGAGCACCGGCTGCGGGCTGAGCGGGTACGGTCCATTGCGGCAAGACTGGGGCGTACGGTGGCAATTCTGGGTGATTTGCAGGGCCCAAAAATCCGGATCGCCCGTTTTCGTGACGGACAGGTGAGCCTGGCCGACGGCGACCGCTTTACGCTGGATGGCGATCTGGCGACAGATCAGGGCAACAGTGAAGCCGTTGGTATTGCTTATAAGCAACTGCCTGATGACTGCAAGGTAGGTGATGTTCTGCTGTTGGATGACGGTCGTGTCAGTCTGGAAGTTACTGACATTGATGGTATGAAAATCCACTGCCGTGTAATCAACGGTGGCGTCCTGTCCAATAACAAAGGGATTAACCTTCAGGGCGGTGGACTCTCAGCACCAGCCCTGACTCACAAGGATAAGCATGATATTCAGGTAGCCGCAGATATCGGTGTTGACTACCTGGCCGTTTCGTTTGTCCGTAATGGCGAAGATCTGGAAGAGGCCCGTCGTTTAATGCAGGCCTCCGGCGGCAATGCTGCGATTCTCTCCAAAATTGAGCGGGCTGAGGTTGTTCGTAGTCAGGAACGGTTGGAAGAAGTTATTCGTGCATCAGATGCTGTCATGGTTGCCCGTGGCGATCTGGGGGTTGAAATTGGCGACGCCGAGCTGGTCGGTGTGCAGAAAAACATGATTGCTACCGCTCGCCTGCTGAATCGTCCAGTGATTACGGCGACTCAGATGATGGAGTCGATGATTCAGAACTCCCTGCCGACCCGTGCCGAAGTCTTTGATGTGGCCAATGCGGTATTGGATGGCACGGATGCGGTGATGCTGTCTGCAGAAACCGCGACGGGTAAATGCCCTCACGGTGTCGTTGAAGCCATGGCCCGTATCTGTCGCGGTGCAGAGAAGCAGCCGGCAGCGACCGTATCACAGCATCGCATGGAGTTTTCTTTTCAGGAAAATGATGAAGCCATTGCCATGGCCGCGATGTATGCGGCTAATCATATGGATGGCGTACGTGCGATTGTCTGCCTGACCCGCAGTGGTAAAACCGCCTTGTGGATGTCCCGGATTAATTCGGGGCTGCCAATATTTGCACTTAGTCGCCTGGAAGAAACCCGTCGTCGTCTGGCGCTGTACCGTGGCGTACACTGTTTGCCGTTCTCCATGCGCAGTGATAACCCGGAAGTTGAGACCCATGCCATTGAAGAGCTGGTCAAGGGCGGGCATGTTGAAAAAGGTGACAGGGTAATTCTGACCCGGGGTGAAAGCAGCGGCTCGACTAACACCGTGAAAATTATTACGGTGTGAACCATATCCGGTGATGAACGTTTAACAGGGTGTTGTAACATGACCAGAGAAATTCGCAGGTTAGGCGTACTGACATCCGGTGGTGATGCGCCGGGCATGAATGCTGCGATCCGGGCCGTTGTCAGGGCCTGTGTCCATCATGGTATCAAGCCTTACGGGATTCGAGAGGGTTACAAGGGACTGATTGATGGCCAGATCGAACCCATGAATGCCCGTTCGGTGGCGAATATCATCAACCAGGGGGGGACGTTGCTGAAGTCCGCCCGGTCCCAGGCATTCCGTACGCCGGAAGGACGACAGACGGCGTTCGAGAATTTCCGCAGTGCGGATCTGGATGCCTTGGTGGTGATTGGTGGCGATGGTTCCTTTACGGGGGCAACGCTCTTTGAAAAGGAGTTCGGAATACCTGTTGTGGGTATTCCCGGTACTATTGATAACGACATCTTTGGTACCGATTACACCATCGGCTATGACACCGCACTGAATACTGTGATTGAAGCGGTGGACAAGATCCGTGATACGGCAACATCCCATAACCGGTTGTTCTTCGTTGAAGTTATGGGGCGTGATGCCGGCTTTATCGCATTGAATTCCGGCATCGGATGTGGTGCGGAAGAAATCCTGATTCCTGAAGCAGACCGGGGTATTGATCACCTGATCAAATCGCTGGAACGTAGTGACCGTACAGGCAAAACGTCCAGTATTGTTCTGGTTGCGGAAGGTGGTAAGGATGGAGGGGCGTTCGAAATCGCGAAAACCCTGGAGGCGAAACTGCCGGATTACGAGGCAAGAGTGACAGTACTGGGTCATATCCAGCGTGGTGGACGTCCGTCGTGTTTTGACCGGGTGCTGGCAAGCCGCTTGGGCGTTGCTGCTGTCAAAACACTGATGGCGGGCAATAGTTGTGTCATGGTAGGCGTCAGGAACAATGCCGTGGCTCTGACGCCTTTTGCTGAAGCTATCAGTAAGCATAACGCGATTGATGATGAACTTTTGGAAGTGGCTGATATCGTTTCAATTTAATAACAGATAAAAATGATTCAGGTTCTGTGGTTTTTATTTTTACCGCAGATCCTGAAAATCATGTTTTATAGGGTATTTTTGATATATGTCTCTTATTGACACTATTCCTGAGCAATCTGGCAAGACTTTACTGCTGATAGATTAAATTGAATGATAATTTTATCAGCTGCCTATTAAACGTTTCGTGGTATTCGTTGCTCCAGCGGCTTAGGCGTAGTGATATTCAATCAAAGAAACAGATTAGTTGCTGCTGGTTATAGGACATGTCACCAGCCCCCCAGCCATTTGCTCAGTCGGTGTAATTTCAATCAATCCAATATTCACATGAGGAGGCGCAGATAAGGCATATAATGCCGCATCGGCAATATCCTCGGGTTTGAGCAGGTCGATTTCCGTTTTTATTGTTTTAACGACATCAGGGTCTTTATAGGCGACCTCAAAAAACTCGGTATCCACTCGTGCGGGACAGATTTCCGTGCAGCGAATCGGCGTCCCCTTGAGCTCCAGCCGAAGATTCTGACATAGCAGATGAATGCCGCCTTTACTGGCGCCGTAAACGGATGAAAACAACGGGTAGAGGCCGGCGATCGAGCCAATGTGCAGAATATGCCCCTTTTTACGGGCGACCATCCCCGGAACGATCACGTTAACCAGCTGCATGGCCGCGATAAGATTGGTGTTGATAACGTGCTCGATATCTTGGCGTTCAGCTTCGCAGAGTGTGGTGTAGCCAATGCCCCTTCCTGCATTACTGATGAGAATGTCGACTTCGAGGCCGGAAAGCCGCTCATACAGAGCATCGCTATCACACAGATCAAGCACTACCGGCGTACAGCCTGTCTCTGCCGCTAATGCGGCAAGTCGATCCTCCCGCCGGGCCAGTGCATAAACGGTAACGCCCTGTTGCGTGAGCGTTCTGACAATACCGGCGCCAATACCACTGGATGCACCGGTAACCAGTGCGGTCTGGTAGGGGAGTTGTGCCATGATTGCCTCCGTTATTGATAAGCCAAAGGTGTCTTGACGCGCTTTAGGAAAAACGAACTGACAGGATAGTCACTTCTACTGACGATGGGGTTGCTGTAACCGTCTGGCCATTGGATAAACCTTTCCTCTGTCACAAAGTGTGGGGTAGAACTTAGCACTTACATACTGGTTTCGTTATTATCCCGTGCGGTGCCTGGGGCCACTTGCAAGGGCTGGCCCGGGAATAACAACAATGGCCGATGAGGAATCGGAAATGGGAAGGGGCAGGAAATTTGTTTTATCCTGGTTTGTCATACTGGTTGGTTTTTTGAACCTGACACCGGCTTTAGCCGCAGACTGCTTTTCACTATCTCCTCAGGCGGCGAGTGGGAAAGTGTTTGAACCAGTCAAGGCGCGTAAGCTGACCAGTAGCGAACAGCGTCAAATAGACACCCTGTTTCGTAAGATGGCACAGCAATGGGAAGGGGAGACCCAGGGTTACTTCTGCATGGGGACTGAAAGTTCGCCGAGAAAGAGACCGGATAATTATCAGGTAACCGCCAAGGTCGAGCGAGATTCGTCCGGCAATATTCGGCTTGAAGCCGATTTGTTTTCGCCTCCAAAAAAGACACGCCGTCGTGAAAACCTGCGCCTGTTTTCCAGTCATGACATTCTGCGTATTGATGTGAATAGCTCAAGCGGTGATGTTGGCCTGGTATCGCTGGATAATCAGCATCTGGAATTTATTCAGACGTTTCGGGTCACTCACCGTCAGCCCATCAAGCGGGATGATGACGAGGAGAAAGAGGGCGAAGTGTCCATTTTGCCGGTGGATGATGAAGTGTCGATTCTGCCTGAAATAGACGATGACGCTGAAGAGGATGAACAGGAAAAGATTCGCTTCAAAACCTTTAGCACGGCACGTGAGATCGTCAGAAAAATCACGATCTCCGGTGCTTATCTGACCATTGATTACAAAGTGTATACGCAGGGCGTCTTGAGTTCAGCCAGTACCTGGCGAATGAAAAAAGCCAGATGATGGCAGGGCATACCCGTCTGACTGGTTGGTATGCCCATCTTGAACCTAGCGGATTTCGATCGTGCCAGAACCAGGCAGTGATTCAATGATCTTCGGGCCAAACAACTGTGAAGGGGTAAAGTAGCCGCCTTCGCCCTGGTAGTTTGCCAGCATCTCACCGGCGGCCAGGATTCCGGCGACAGTGACATCATAGCCATTTGCCGTCTGAAGACGTGCTTCAACCCGCTGACCACTGGCGTTGATTACTTCCCCCCATAGCAGGGTTTTCCGTGCGGAGCGTTGCTCGGCGGTTGGGCCGGGGATGGACTTCTCGATGCGCTTTTTCAGGAATTGTTGTACCGGTTTAAGCTTCAGCAGTGGCGTCGCCAGGCTGGTGGCCTTCAATGCCAGCCGGCTGCCCGGTGCAGGAATATACACTGCAATATTTTTGATACCTGTCGTCCATGCCGCAGTGGATACATCGCCCCAGGGAATCACGGCAGAGGTACGTGGTCCACGGCCATAATCAATGTCTCGTATATTCCAGGTGCGTGGCACAGTCACCAGCTCACCATTGCGACGCACCTTGATGCCGCCAGCCAGAATTTCAACGGAGGTCTTGGCGGTACCGGGGCTGAGAGTGCCACCGGCATTAAATGCCAGGTTTAGTTCCGTAGCATCCGGCAGGGCTTCTTTCAGGCAGGCGGCGATACAGTCGGTCGGGATAACATCAAAGCCGACGCCGGGGCAGAGCACCACATTGTTTTCACGGGCACGCTCATGCAAGGTCTTCCCATGTTCAAAGACAGGAATCTCACCGGTGATATCCGCGTAGTGAGTGCCATTTTGCAGGCAGGCTTCCATCATGGGCGCGGCGGTGGCGGAGAAGGGGCCGGCACAATGTATCACGGCTTTGATATCGCGCAGGTTGGTGATGATATCGGCGGTGTTGTCCAGGCTGAATACACGGGCTTCAAGCCCGGTCTGCTGGGCAATGGTCTCGACTTTTTCGCGGTTACGCCCTGCTAAAACCGGCTGAAAACCCCGTTCTTTCGCCGCCTGAACGGCGAGTCTGGCGCTGTAGCCGTTGGCGCCGTATATCATCCATTTAGCCATTGTCTTTCCTTACCGCGCAGAAGCCGCTCATGATTATTGGTTCGCCATACTCTCAGGAATTCTGGTAGCTGACAATTGTCTTTTTTGACCCGATTATCGAGATAGCGGCCAGCGACAGAACGCCATAAACGGCAAGGGACAACATCATGTCATGTGTCAGTGATAATTCTTTTTGCGTCAGTATCAGTGCTGGAATGACCGCAACAAAACGGGATAGCTCCAGCCAGACAAAACCGTTTTTCTTTTCCTGCAACCATCCGATGATCAGTAGTTGGTAACCCAGCATCGCGGTCCACAAGACCGTTAAGCCAAAAGACAGTGTGTCGTTGGCTGCAATTAACAGCACGGTGCCGACGATCAAAATCAGAAACTGGAAAGCGACATAAGCCTGCAGTGTTGGATTAACGAATGGATTGTAATTCTCATAGGCATGGATATCAGGCATTTTCATCGGTGTGGCTACATCTGCCGGCCGATAACCGGTTCGGCGGAACCATAGCGTCAGCTTGTCTTTCCAGCTACGGGTTTTGACAGCGTCCTGCCCCAGGTGCACATAGAGTTGCAGGTTGGCCCATAAAGGATTCCAGCTGCGCAGGGGCTTCAGGGTGCCGTAACGAATCGGCTCATAGTTGTTGTCTTCTTCGGCATAGGTGCCAAACAGGCGATCCCAGATGATAAAGACACCACCGTAGTTTTTATCCAGATAACGGCGATTCTTGGCATGATGAACGCGATGATTGGAGGGGGTGATAAAGAACCATTCGAACCAGCCAAGCTTCGGTATATGCCGGGTATGCACCCAATACTGGTAGAGCAGGTTGATGGAGCTGACAGCAAAAAAGACTACCGGTGGTATACCCACTAATGCGACCGGCACATAAAAAATCCAGTTAAAGAGGAAGCCTGTGGACGTTTGTCGCAGGGCCGTGGTCATGTTGTATTCTTCACTCTGGTGATGCACGGCGTGTGACGCCCAGAGGATATTGATCTCGTGACCGGCGCGGTGATACCAGTAATAGAAAAAATCTTTCAGGAAGAAGCCCAGCACCCAAACCCACAGATGGCTGGCATCGAGCTGAAAAGGGGCAAGGTATTCGAAGACTGCGACATAAATCGTGAAAGTGACAACCTTGGTTGTCAGGTTGGCGGCAGTGCTGATCATGCCGGTACTGATACTGTTGATAGCATCATTCGTGCGGTAATAGTCTTTCTTGCGAATCACCGTTGCGAGAATCTCAATCGCAATCAGTAGCAAGAAAACCGGGATGGCGTAAAGGATGTAGTCCACGGCACATGCCCCTGTCGTTTGTTGTTTTTGTTATTGCGACACTTGTAACACTATTTGATTCCTGCTGCCAAATCCTTCCTGTGACCGCCCCTCCAAACCGTCAATGGTTCAGAGGGGCATGGTCTGTTTAGTAGGCCGCTTCTTCAGACTGCCGGTTCCAGCCAAAGCACTGGCTGGCAGCGATGCTCAATACCAGCATGATCATGCCGGGAACGACCCATCCCATGCCTTGTTCAAACATAGGCAGGTGCTGAGTCAAAAAGGCATTGATCGATTCAGGCATAAATCCAGCGGCCTTAATGCCATCCGGAATGGCAAACAGTAAGGCGGTTGCACTGACGACACGGGTAACCATGGTCGGGTAAAACAGAAACCGGCGGATAAAGGGCATGATGATGACGGCGATCGCTACCGGGTAGATGGTTACAATCACAGGCACCGTCAGCACGATCAACTGGTCAAGACCGACCGTTGCAACCAAAGCGGAGGCTACGGCAATTGCAGCCACATACTGACGATAGCTGAATGATGTAAACGTTTTACTGAAATACTCTGCGCTGGCGCCTGTGACACCGATACAGGTCGTTAAACAGGCAAGCGTGATGACAAGGGTCAACACCATATTGCCGGCGGGGCCAAACAGGGCGGCGACATAGGTGGATAAGATACGGGCACCGTTACTGGCGTCTGGTACCAAGCCATGACTGGTGGCGCCGAGATAAAACAGAGCGCTGTAAATGAGGATCATGCCGATCGCTGCAATAAGGCCTGCCATGGTGGTGAAGCGGGCAATGTCCCGACCACTGGTGACGCCAAGGCTTTTAATCGCGTGAGTGATAATCCAGCCAAAACCCAGTGCGCCCAATACGTCCATGGTCAGGTAGCCCTGGATCAGGCCTTCAGCGACGGGCTGGCTTTCATAAACGCCACGGGCAGGCTCAATGGCACTTTGCGGATTGATCAATGTGCCTACCGCGATTGTGGTTAACATCAACGCGAGCAACGGAGTCATCCATTTGCCGATGGTGGAGACTAACTGGCCCGGCCTTAACGTCAGGGCCAAAGTGATCGCGAGGTAAACCACAACATAGCCATGAAATACCGTATCCCCTGTGTTGGGGAAAAAGGGCATGAAGCCGGTTTCATAGGCGACCATAACCGCACGGGGGATAACGAACGCCGGACCAATCACAATGAATAAAACGACCCAGAACAGCTTTTGGGTAGCGGGGGAGAAATCCCTGACCACCTTGTCAGGACCACCACTCAAGGCAACAGCGATCAACGCCAGCAGGGTCAGTCCCACATCGCCAAGGATAAAGCCGGCGCCGGCCTGCCAGGTCTGGTCGCCGGCCAGGTAGCCGATAATGGGGGGGAAAATGAGATTGCCTGCTCCTAAAAACAAGGAGAAGGTCATGAGTCCCAATGCGGCGATGTTCGTTGTCTTCACAGCAGCCTCGTGTCATCAGTTGGATGGAGACTGTCAGCGTTACGGGTGGGGATTCTGGTTGTATGTATGAAGGCGGTGCGACAACCATCGGCCCTTTCCGTAAGGGCCGACAGTTTTCGTAAATACTAGACTGCCAACCCGCGTCTCAGTAGCAGGGCAGCAGATAGTAGCAGGGCAGCACAGGACAACATGCCGGTTACAGCATTTTGAGAGTCCGAATGTAACGTAACCGAGTTCATGTTTTTGATAAGATCCTGCATTCATAAAAGCCTTTATTTAACGCTAACGGATTATCTGTATAGGTGTCTCTAGGTGTTTTTACTTAATCTGGCAAAGGGCGAGAGATTGTCAGTTTGCATGACAGGTGTTGTTAAACCGTGAATAAAATAAAGATTCCATTGTCTATAGGAGTCTATGTTACATGTATTGAAAGGGTGTTTGATGGAGTTTTCAGGTGTAGGAATCAATCAGGGAAGGCAAGTTAACTATCTTGATAGTCTTGTCGTGATTCGCTCGGCTCACAGGTTTCGCAAAGTGAATACAAATTCTGTGTCTGTGTTGTATTTATTGAATGCACAGCGTATTTTGGGTTTGGCTTTGCCAGTGCTAAAGAGACAGGTTGAGGTGTTGAGGTGTAAAAGGATTTTTTCAGTAAGTTCGAAAAGCACAGATTCAAGTGTTCTGGCGAAAGAAATACTCACAGAGCATACGGGTAAAATAAGAAGAATGATTGTTGTTCCTGGAATTGAAAAAAATGAATCACCTTCTTTGATATCATGTTCTGATGATTGCTCCCTTCGTGTTTGGGTGAAAACAGTAAAAGGATGGGCTTGTCGGAATGAGTTACTTGATCACACAGATGAAGTCTATGGCGTCGAGGTGCTGAGTCCCTCTGCAATGGTATCCTGCGCGCAGGATGGAGACGTTAAGGTTTGGGAAAGGGTTATTCAGGAACAATGGAGCTGTGTAAAGACTATCTCTAACGCAGAAGGTATTGTTGATCATTTAACGAGGCTGGATGGTGATTCGTTTGCCTATGCTTGTAATAATAAAATTAAGTTTTATAAATCTTTTCCAGTTGTGGGCTGGCGCTGTGTCAGAGAGCTTTCTCACACTGACACGGTAACAGGGCTCGTCTCTTTAATGGGAATGTTTGTATTTTCGTCATCGGTAGATCAATCCATTGGTGTGTGGGGTGAAATAAAAAATCGATGGTCGCCAGTACAATATTTGACAGGGCATACGGATTCTGTTGAGTCATTAGAGATAGTAAAACCCTATGAAAATGTATTTGAGTTAGCTCAATGTAGGCTCGTTTCCGTTTCAACTGATTTTACTTTACGATACTGGAAGTTTAATCATCAAATCAATCGGTGGTTTTGCTCATATTCTTTAGCGCATAATGGAATGACTCAATGCAAATCTCTGGGGATGGATACACTGATCGCTGCATCAGATGAAAATGAATTATGTATTATAAAAAAACAGTCCGATGCATCCAATCATGAAAAATGGGAAATCGTTCAAGTACTTGATGGGCATGAAGCGCTAATTAATAGTATAACGATTATCTCTTCCAGATGTTTTATCACCTGTTCACTGGATTGGTCTGCGGTTGTCTGGGGGCGACGAGAATCTCGTTTCATTGGATCTGCCAATACTGGCATTAAAGCCTCCGATAGTGTGGTGCTTTCTACGAGTGATGCTGAACCTATTCAACTGGAAAAGAAGGATGAATGGGAAAAAATCGCATGTTTGGAGAAACATGTTAATGAAGTGATCTATGGATTAAAGTTTAGTGAGATAGAATTTCTAAGCGGTGGTGCTGATAAAAAGATTATTGAATGGGACATATTTCCATCTGCGCCTGAATATTTAGAACATGAGGATTCCCTTACGATTCAGGAAGTAGCGAGTGATATTACTACTTCCTCTGACTCGACCTCGGATCGTTTTGGGCAGTTGTTCAGTGATGAGTCTACCAGCAGTACTGATAGCCAATAATTGTTATAGCTCTGGAATTGTCCAGGTGCAACGATTCGCACTGTTCACGCATCAAGCAGGCTGCACTTCTTAATCATGTATTATCGCCACCATGATATGTTTTTTAAAATGGCACAGGGCAGTCAAACGCTAAGGTTTTAGTGGTTACAGGATGGACAAAGGCAAGTTTGGTTGCGTGCAGATGCAGACGCGTTGCTGCAGAACGAGCCGCTTCATGTGCATAGAAACTGCAGCCAAGAATCGGATGTCCGATAGCTGCCATATGTACCCGCAGCTGATGGGATCGTCCGGTTACCGGTTCGAGCCATACCCGTCCATGACTATTTAGGCTATTCATCTTCTGATAACGGGTGAATGCACTTTTTCCCTGTTCATGATCGACCATTTGTCGGGGTCGGTTCGGCCAGTCGCAGCGCAAAGGCAGTTCAACTTCACCGCTTTCTTTTTCCAGCTCACCCCAGACCTCGGCCACATACGCCTTGCTGACCAGGCGATCCTGAAACTGGCGGCTCAGCGCCCGGTGACTGTCTGCATGCAGGCCAAAGACCATGATGCCGGATGTTGCCATATCGAGCCGGTGGACGACACGGGTTTCCGGCTCAATAGCCTGAAGGCGCGTCAGTGCACTGTCGTAGTTATCAGGGTGTCGGCCGGGCACGCTGAGCAGGCCAGCCGGTTTGTCGACAACCACGATGTCATTGTCGCGGTAGAGTTCCCGGAGTACTTCCAGGCAGGGGGGGGCGATGTAGCATTCTGTCATGCGGGTATTGTCAGGGATAACCGACAGGATGCAAGTTGGGAGATGCACGTGTGCTCACGATGAGTCTGGGGATTACCTGGTGTTTGCTGAGTCAGGCAGGAACAGGGCGTTTGGCCAGTTTCCGTTGCAGGGTGCGGCGGTGCATGCCAAGACTGCGGGCCGTTGCCGATATATTACCTTCATGATCATGCAGGATTTTCTGGATGTGCTCCCATTCCACGCGATCAACCGACATGGGCTGTTCGGCTGGCGGCAAATGCGGGTTGGGGGTTTTTCCCTGCAATGCAGCAAGAATCTGATCGGTATCGGCAGGCTTGCAGAGGTAATCCATTGCCCCCAGCCGTATGGCTTCAACGGCGGTGGCAATGCTCGCGTAACCGGTTAACACGATGGTTCTGCAGTCGGGAGCCTGGGTCTGTAATACCGGGATTAGTGCCAGACCGGATGCGCCCTCCATCTTGAGATCGACGACGGCGTAATCCGGTTGATAACGTGCCAGCAGCGACAGGGCGTTATCGACACCATCCGCCACGATGACATCAAATCCTTTTCGACGGAATGAACGGGCCAGCACCTGATGGAATGTCACATCATCATCCACCAGTAAAACGAGAGGGTTGTCTGATTCTGTATTTCCCCTTTGATTCATGCGGCGTCCTTTTCCTTGGCGGGCAGGGTTACGGCTGTCAGGGTGCCGCCTTCCGGACGACGGTAGAGTCTTACTTCTCCCCCACTGCGCTCAATGGTGGCCTGGCTGAGTTGAAGTCCTAATCCCAATCCCTCTTTTTTCACTGATACCGGTGGTGATATGACGGTTTTTCCGGGTGGCAGGTCAAAGCCTGGACCATTATCTGTTATTTCAATGATGATTTTTTTCTCTTCAGGTCTCAATGTGACTGAAACGGGGTCCGGCGATGCATCGGCAGCATTATTCAGCAGGTTGATCAGAGCCATGGGCAGGGCAGAATCGACCGAAATCCGGCATTGGCTGATCGGTTCCTGGTAGCTGGGATCAACATGGGGTGTGACAGGTTTGAGATGGGGACGCAGCAACTGCCACTCATCCAGTACCTCGGCCAGAAATACTGTGGCAGGCAACGTGTCGGGCTCTACACGTTGACTGCTGGTGACCAGACGATTCAGGCGTTTCTTGCATTCTTTCACCTGGGTTTTCAGGAGTTTTATGTCGTCTGATAATTCGGGATTATTCCGGTGTTCCTCTGACAGGTCTCCCAGAACGACGGCCATGGTTGCCAGTGGTGTTCCCAGTTCATGGGCGGCTCCCGCTGCCGTGGTGGCGACGGCCAGCAGGTGCTCATCCCGTAACTGTCGCTCACGTGCCTGGGCAACTGTCGCCCGTTCTTCCCGCAGGGCTTCAGCCATGCGAACGACGAAAAAATTAATCAGCAGGGTGCTCAGTGTGTAGGTCAGCCACATACCGCCCAGGTGCATGATGACCATGGTACTCATGGTTTCCTGAACGTCATGCCCGGATGTATGGCCGGTCAGCGGTTGATACCACTTCATCAGCAGGGTGTAAACAACGATGGATAGACAACTCAATCCCCAGCTGTAACGCAATGGCAGCAGGAGTGCGCCCATGATGACTGTGACCAGGAACACCGAGATGAACGGGTTGGTATACCCTCCGGTGAGATAGAACAGTGTGGCCTGCGAAAATAGATCAAACAGCAGTTGGGCGAACAATTCATGATGACCAATGGGGCGTGGGCATCGCAGTCGAAGCAGGGTGCCAATAATTACCAGTGCGTTCAGGCACAAGATCAGGCTTACTGACAGCACAGGGATTGGCAACGCCAGACTGTAACCCGCCAGCAACAGACCAATGGTTTCTGCAATCAGGACAATCGTGCGGATACTGCAGAGGCGCTGGAGGTTTCGGGCGCCGACATTCAGCGATTGGTTCATACATCCTTATCAATGAAACAGGGCAGGCTGCCATGGCAACAGAGACAGCCTGCCATTGTCAATATGGTCTGGCAGCTATCAGAACTGCCATTTTGCTTTGACCCAGACTTGACGACCCGGTTCGTTTACCCGGATAGCATCAGGATTAAATGGGTCAACACTGGCTGAATTAACATGCAGGGCATAAGTTTTATCCAGCAGGTTTTCCACGCCCGCCGACAGCAGCAGTGACGGATGTGCCTGCCAGCTGCCGTGGAGATGGATGACACCATAACCTGCGGTTTCCCCGGCATCCAGCCCGCTGTTTTCATCAATATCATCTTGGCTGGCCGCCAGTTGCCAGCGCAGGCCTGCTTTCCATTCGCCGGTTTGCCAGTCCAGCGCCAGCTGGCCGGAGAGTGGCGCAATCTGTGCGAGGTTACGATCATCGGAATGGTTGCGGCCACGGGTCCAGGCGATATCGGCGGTCAGTGTCCACTGTTCGGTCAGTGGTGACTTGAGTTGTCCTTCAAAACCGTAAAGGCGGGCATCAACATTGTCGTATAGCGAAACATTGTTGCTCTTGTAACGATTGATGTAGTCATCAACCCGGTTATAGAAGGCTGCGGTCGTCCATTGGCCCACCGTATTCCGGTATTGCCAGCTGGCGTCAATCTGATTATGTGTCTCAGGCTTCAGATCGGGATTGCCGATCCAGTTTGATGCTGCCAGAAAGCGTTCGGTGGCATCGGCGGTTCTGACACTACGGCTGAAGGTCAGTTCCAGCTGTGACTGGTGGTCGTAACGGTGCGCCCAGCTTACCACGGCGCCAAGGTTGGTTTCATCGGCGCTGTCATCGCGTGTGCCGTAATGTGTCTGGTACAGGTTGGCGGGAGAGCTGCTGCCAAACGTCTGGTGGGCCGCGCGGGCTTCCGCGTTGACCCGGTCTATACGCAGGCCGGTGCGCAGGGTGTTATCTGAATTGAGCGTGGTATCCACTTCCATGAATACACCGGTCTGCCGCTGACGGACATCAGGCCACATCAGGGCATTGGCACTCCAGGCACCAGAGCTTTTATTCACCGTATAGCGTTCGGCATTACGACGGTTTTCCAGGTGGTCAACGCCAAGGGTGATATCCGATTCACCCCGGCGGGTATAGCCTAGTATTCGACCTCCGAGAGTGTCTGACGTTGACTGAGTCAGCATGCCCGGCATCGCAGGCTTACGGTCCCTGAGCGTAAAGTTGTCCATCAAGTGGCCAACGTCGGATCCATAGAGCTGGAATTCTGTACTGTCGAAGACTCCATTTTCCCATTCCTGTTCCAGCTTCAGCCGCCAGCTGTCACTGTTTGCTTCGGGGCTATCCATACCGTTGCCGGCATAATAGATATCCTCTTCACGGACAGATTCAAGGCTTACTTCGGCCCAGGTGCTTTCCGTGAGCTGGTAGCCCGCCACGGCACCGCCTCCCTTGCTGTCATAACCTGAACTGACGGTATTACCGCTGCCGTCGTTATAGTTATCCATGGACGCATATTCGCCAAACAGACGGAGATAACCGTTAGCATCGCCAGCCGTGATATCCGCTGAGAAATCCTTCAGGTCACTGTTGCCGGTATAGCCACCGGTCAGGGTGCCCTGCATGGTTGGTTCTGTGAAGGATGGGCGAGTCCGCTCCAGCAGGATGGTACCGCCGCTGCCGCCACCGCCGTAGATCACGGAGCGGTTGCCCCGGATGACAGTGACGCTGTCATAGCCGGCGAGTGTTGTGTAGGTGGTCGGTGGATCCATGCGACCGGGGCAGGCGCTAAACAGATAACTGCCGTCGCTTAATACATTCAGCTGGTTTTGCTGCTGGCCACGGATAATCGGCTCGAACCCTTTGCCGCCCCGGCGGGTGGCCGTGGCACCCGGCAGTTCCCGCACCAGGGCGCCGGCATCGGTGGTGGACTGTGTGGTCGTGCTGTCGACCGTCAGTCGACTTTCACCGGGTAGCTGCTCGGCCTCGACATCAATGGTTAACAGGGTGTCAGCATGCGTCTGCAGCAGGGTCGCTGACAACGCCAGCGCCAGTGGTGTGTGTTTCCCCATGGTCTGCCCATCGTTCTCTTGGTTTTATGGGGAAAATCTTACCGTCGGAATGCGGATTTGAGAGTGTGACAGATTGTCGCAGGTTCACCTGTCACAGCGTCGAAACGGCGGGTTTGAGCCGATAGTTGATCGTCAGGGTGATGTGTTTAGGGCCATTCGGTGGCGGCAGTGGCAGAGCTGCCTTTATGGCGCTCAATGTGGGCTGATGAAAGACCCGTTTGCCTTCAACAATCTCGGCGTTCATCAGGTAACCGCTTCGGTCAATGCTGAGATTCACGGTGATACTGCCCTCCAGTCCTCGTCGACGTGCCCGGGTAGGGTAGTGCTGATGCTCACTGATCAGGGAATGTAATGTTTCTAGCCAGGTTCTTTTGCGGTCTTTTTCAATGCCGGGCGAGATGGCATGACGCTGGAGCGTTTCATTGGCCGTGGGTGGAACCTGTTTGACGTGATGCTGCGCATTGCTCTTGGAATCGTCTTTCTCAGGTAAGGTGCGTGCCACTGGGCGAGTCTTGGATAGGGTTGTCGGACCAGGGCTTTCCGGCGGTTTGCCTGGCTTGGGAGCTGAGTCTGCCGGCTGAAGCGCTTTTGAGGCTGATTCAGCTGGTGGCGCGGCGGGTGCTTCTGTTGTTGTCCTATCTGTGCTTGCCGACGGTGCCTGAAGTTGGATGCTGTAGGTTTTTCCTGCTTTGGCTGGTGGGATGTCGGGTACAGGCGCCTCGAGCAGCCAGGCAGCAAAGAGATGCAGGAGAATGGAAAACAATAACAGTCGTTTCATGATTCCGTCGGGCCGGCCGAGGCATCCGTTTGCCAGGTAGTTTTTCGTTGGATTGTAATACGGCCGATGTGATTTCAGGGTGCGACAGGTTGTCGCAGGTCAGCCTCTTTCTATCACAGGTTTGCTGGACGGAAAGATGACCTTCCCGGTACCATCGATCCGCTATGCTTCAGCCATTTGTTGTCGTAATGGAACCCTGCCGCATGAATCTATCCCCGGATCTGATTGACGCCACTGTCCGTTGTCGCCGAGACCTACATCGCTACCCTGAACTGAGTTGGACGGAATACCGCACAACCGCGAAAGTGGCTGCCACCCTTGATGCCCTGGGATATCAGCTGCATTTTGGTGAGGATTACCTGGATCTGCCCTCGGTCATGGGGCGCAATATCGATGTTGCTGTAGAAAAACAACGGGCGGCTGAACAGGGGGCTGATTTCGCCTGGCTGGAGCGCATGGGCGACTACTCCGGTCTGGCGGCAACGATGAGCATGGCCCGGCCGGGGCCGGTCATTGCACTCCGTTTTGATATTGATGCGTTGCCGGTCACCGAGTCCCGGTTTTCAGCACATGTCCCGTATTGTGGCGGGTTTGCCTCCGAGATTGAAGGAAAAATGCACGCCTGTGGCCATGATGGCCATACTGCCATTGGCTTATCGGTGGCGCGCTGGGTGGCGGAGAACCGTGAGCGCCTGACCGGTGAGATCCGGATGATTTTCCAGCCCGGCGAAGAAGGCTGCTGTGGTGGCAAGGCGGTGGCAAAGGGGCCAATAATCACCGGTGTGGATTATTTCCTGGCCATGCATCTTGGGATCAACGTGCCCAGTGGTGCGGTGGTAGTGAATCCCACGGGTTTCCTTGCGACCACCAAGTTTGATATGACCTTCTCCGGGCATCCGGCCCATGCCGGTATTGAACCCAATGCGGGCGCCAATGCGCTGGCCTGCGCCTCTACGGCGATCAGTCAGATGCTGGCGATACCCTCCCACCGTGACGGTATGACCCGTATTAACATCGGCAGCCTTGTCTCTGAAGGCGGGCGCAATGTGATACCCGCCAGTGCCCATCTCTGTGGTGAAACCCGGGGAGAAACGCAGGCGCTGGATGCTTATATGATGGAGGCCGTCCGGCGTATTAGCCAGGCAGCGGGCGCCATGCATGGCTTGAAGGTTGAACTGACGGTTCAGGGGGAAGCACCGGACTGCGCCAACAGTCCGGAACTGGTCGCTCGTCTCCGGCAACAGGCAGAGCAGTTGCCGGGCATCAATGACATCGTTGAACAACGCCCTTTTGGTGCCAGCGAGGATGCCACCTGGATGGTCAGGGCGGTTCAGGCCCAGGGAGGGCAGGGTGTGTACTTCATCATGGGGAGTGACTTGCCGGAGGGGCACCACAAGAGTGGTTTTGATATTGATGAAGCGGTGCTGGGGTCTGCGGTGGCCTTGATGGCGGCTATGGTTGAATCCCTGGTGACACACTCTTCTAACTAATGTTACCTCCAGTCCTATTGGGAGCAGCCACGGAGATCAATAGGCCAGATATCCACCACCTGATTTCCTTCTACCACATAAAACCGGTCGAAGAGGTTAATGGTGGGATCACAGTGGGGGACGATCAGCTCCAGCACCTCCCCCACTCCGGGTAGTGGAACACCTGGCGTTGCGGTGACCTTGCCGTGCTCATCACCAAAACCGCCCCAATCATAGCTTAACCCCGGATGGCTGATAATCCGGGGTTGGGTCGGATCGATGTACAGTGCTTTCAGGCCGGCATCCACGGTGACATGGGTGTCATGGTTGGCGCTGATGACGGTTACCAACTGAGTCATGGCATGGTGGAAACGGTTGAATGGCTGCTGATCACAGCCTTCGATATTCGCGTATTCCTGATCCATGACAGTATACGAACCGGGCTGAATCTCGGTGATGCCATCAATGGCGCTGTCGATATCGAAGGTGCCGGTTCCTGTACCGGTCAGGATGGGGCAAGGCAGCCCGCTTTCCAGCAATTGCCGGCGAACGGAGGCAGTCTGTGTCATGGCCTTTGTTGAGGCTTCCTGACGCGCCTCAAAAGTCGCAATATGTTGAAGATTGCCGGCATAGCATTGTAATCCTGCCAGGTTGAGGTGCGTATGATTGTGGATGGTGCGTGCAAGCCCCTGGGCTTCGGCATAACTGACGCCGGTACGATGGACACCGGGGTCTATATCGACCAGACAGGTGAGCGTGAGGTTCGCTTGACGGCAGGCGTCATTCAGCTGGCATGCGTTAGCCACACAGTCCACCACGACCAAGAGATCCGGTGCTCGCTGCAAGAGTGAGAGCAGTCGGGCAATCTTGTGTTCGGTGACAACCGGCGATGTGATCAGGATGCCATCCATGCCCGCCTTGACCAGTGCTTCTGCTTCACTGACCTTGGCGGCACTGATGCCGATGGCGCCATGTTCCCGCTGCAGGCGGGCAATATGGGTGCATTTATGGGTCTTGATATGGGGACGGACAGCAACCCCCATCTGTTCGGCATAGGCCTGCATGGTTTGAATATTGTCCCTGAGCTTCTGGCGATCCAGCACCAGGGCAGGGGTATCGATGGACAATTTCATTGGTTCTGTAACTCTCATGGTATGCACTTCTGACTCCAACCTGCAGGGATGGAGATAAACTCCAGATAATGTAGTTACTATTGACCGGCAGCCGGTGTGGAATCCTTATGTCAGACAATCCGATCGACCAACTGGTTCACCATTATCAACGCGCGATCCGGGGTCGGGATCCACTGGCGCGCTCTGCCAACCTGGTCACCATTGATGAAGCAGGTTTGCCCCGAACCCGGATGATCACCTTGAGACAGGTGTCTGAAGCGGGCATCGATATTTACGTGAACCGGGAGAGCCCGAAGGCGCAGCAGTTGCAGGAAAACGGCCGGTATGAACTGCATATATTCTGGCCGCAGGATTTTATCCAGTTCCGGATTCGCGGCGGTTACTGCTATCGGCAGGACGAGGCGTTCCGGCACGGCTGGGCGGGTAAGCCGGTCTACAGCCAGATTGCTGATGTTCTCCACGAAACCGTGGCGCCACAGAGCAGCGTGATTCCCTCCCATCAGGTCGTTGCAGAGGGCGCCGCAGCGCTACGGCAGCAATATGGTGCAAATGGTGCGTTGTCTTTTCCAAAGAGTGTCTGGGTTTTACAGCTATTGCCGGAGATGATCGAAATCTGGACGGGCTCTGATGATGACCGGCTGCATCGCCGTGAGTTGTATGAGCTGATGGATGGTATGTGGCAGAAAACCCTGCTGATGCCCTGAATACGGGAAATCAGCAGGACTCAGGCTGTAACGTGAATGGCACAACACGGAGACTGGCAGCGTTATCCAGCATCCTGACCTGAGGGCTTGGCATCGTCGATGGAGGTGATGTTACTGGCCGGTGGCATGTTGTCGCTGTTGACGACCGCACGGTTTCTGCCCCCTTCCTTGGCCTCATAAAGCGCGTCATCGGCTTCCTTGAGCATTTTCTCAATGGAGGTTTCATTGTCACGCCGGGTGGTGACACCGACTGAGAGCGTGATGTTACCCAGTGCCTGGCCATTGAACTGCATGCCCTGGCCGGCAATCCGATGTACCAGCTCCAGTGCCAGTTCACGCGTAGCATCCAGCTCCCTGCCGGGGCAGATAATGCAGATTTCCTCGCCCCCATAGCGGCAGATCAGGTCATTTTTACCCACGGCCTGACGCAGCTCAATAGCCACCTGCTTGAGGACGTAGTCACCGGCATCATGGCCAAAGGTGTCATTGAAGCGTTTGAAGTGATCCAGGTCGATCATCATCAACGACAGGGGTTTGTGCTGGTTCTCGGGCTGGTAAACCTGTTGTTCCAGGAAGTCCATCATATGGCGGCGATTGAACAGGCCGGTCATCGGATCGCGGATGGCCTGTTGGCGCAGGTCTTCACGCAGGCGCATGTTGGCCAGGGCCAGGCCGATCTGCTCCGCCATGGATTCCGCCATGGCGTGGTTGGCTTCCAGATGCTCTTTATCGGGGTAGCTCAGGTGAAGGATACCCAGGGTTTCCCCCTGGGCGACCAGGGGAATACAGACCTGTACATCGTGCCCATCATGGCTGTGGCCACAACGGATCTCCAGACCCTCATCGTCGCTGCAGTGGGCGTGGCCTTTCAGCAATGCCCAGCATTCGCTGGGTTCAAAGCGGTCGGCGCCTTGCCACTCATCTCCCCACGAGGTCAGCATATCCAGCCGGTTGCGGGACGATTTAATCAGGGATATCGCGCCGGCAGTACAGCCGGGCAATAGCTTGTCAGCCACCGGATGCACCACTTTTGCTGCGCTGTCCATGGTGGTGCAGGCGGACATCAGGCTGCCCAGCTGCTGCATCAGGCTCAGTTCGCGGGTCCGTTCCTTAACCTCGGCTTTCAGGCCTGCCTGTTCCCTGGCGGTTTGTTTGTCCATCATCCGGTTGAAGAAGAGGGTGATCGCAATAACGCAGGCGATACCGGCGAAACTGATCAGCGCAACCCACAACCAGATCTGATGCATCTGGTGGGAGATCATGGTGCGGGGCAGGGCGGCGCGAATGACATAGGGGCTGGTAACCCCGTAATGGTCAGTAATATAGGCTTTAACCGCGACATACAGCATATCTGCATTCTTGCTGTCGCTATATCGCTCGTCCCGGCCAATGCCTGTCTCCAGGGCGGCGGCGACTTCCGGCCGTTCTGCATGGTTATCCACGGATAACAGGTCCAGCTCAGCCAGCGTAGAATCCCCGAGGACAGCTCCATTCTGGTCGATCAGGGTGATCCGGCTGCCGGTCGTGGTGGCTATCTGGTCAATCAGTTCGTCAAAGTTGACCAAATCCTGCTTATGCGCATCGTCTTCATCTATCGAGGGTGCGGATGCTGTGCCATCCTCTTCGGCGATCAAGGCATCAAGAAATGCCTCGTCATCGGTGGGAATGGCCTCTTCGTCGTGGGCATGGGCGCCTTCTTCATGGTGAACCTCTTTGCGAAATACCATGGCGGCGACATCTGCCACCTGCTTCAGCCGTTCATTGGTGGAATTAACCAGCATTTTTTCATAATAAAAGGAAAGCAGGGTCAGGCTACCCACCAGCACAATGGTTATGACGACCGGCGGCATGGAAAAGAGGGCGAAGCGCTTGTACATCGTGTCGTCCCTGACTGATGAGATCAATATCAATTAAGTATCGTAGAGAAGGTGTGAGGCGTCTTTAAAGATGCTTTTTTGCTTAAAACGATGTGGAAATAATGGGCGTTACTGGTAATAGGAACTCGATATATTGACGGGGTCAGTATGCATTTTTCTGGTTAAACGGCCTGTTTAAGCGCGGTAAATCATGATGTGCATGTGCGTCATGTGGTGACACTCATGAATATGTACGATTGAGTAAACGATTTACCCTGAATGGTGCAAGAGGGAGTAACTGATCAAGGCGTGCAATATCCTTACAGACAAACGGTTGATGGGTAATACGGGAGACCCAGCTGTCTGGACTCCGCTGATGGCTTTGCAGGTAAGCGGGTCGCTGCTCGTAGTCGACAAGGTCACCATCAACCAGGTTAATCGCAGGAACAGCACACCTTTCCAACCCTGCCAGTCCTTCGGGTTGAAAGGCCGGGCAGTGGAGGGGAAGTTTTTGATTAATAGCCTGTGCGAGGGGAGCCTTGGCCCAGTCAATGCCATTTTGCTGGCAGAGTAAGCGAATGGGGGCGCAGTGCCTTTGATAACACTGGGCGCCTTGGTTTCTGGCGTCTCTCAGGCGTTGGCTGTTATTACCCACAGCATCACATAGATCAATACACTGGCAGAGCTGGAATATGTGGTCGAGGCGGGAATCCAGGGCAGGACCACTCTCCTCAGTAACCGATGTTTCATCGAACTGATGGTTGAGCTTCCTGCCCAGATGCGTCATTTTTCTGATTAATTGGTTTTCCAGGTAAGTGTTTAGCTGGGCTTTTTCCCGAACCGTCAGGTGTGCTTGATCATTACCGATGGTATGTAGCAGCTTTTCAATTTTATCTGTGGAAAGTGTACTGTTGAGGCTGAGTAAGTAATCTCTGTCCTGATTAACACCGTATTCCTGCAGCCTGCCTGCAAAATCCGGGGTTTGAGTGAGGCGGTTTTGCAGCCAGCGTGCCGCCTCCTGATAAGGCTCAAAGGTGTTATATTGCTGCAGTGTGTATAACTCAATAATGAGTGCTGTAAAACGTACAAAATCTTCGTCAGTGCAGGTTCTTGCCGCTTCGTATGCTGCTGTAAGGTTTGCAAGTACAAAGGGGGGATCCGGTTCTCTGGGGGGGGCTGAAGGCTCGGCAGAGTCAGGGCGACAAGGGAACCTTTCACGCAGGCCTATGGGAATATAAATCGCAGCCATGACCAGTGCAGGTATAGAACAGCACACTGAAAATATCATGGCCATAAGCAGTGTATCGAGTAAAAGCGCCCCCAGTCCGAGAAAGACTAAAAAAATGGCGGTGCTGGCTGCAAGCAGTGCCAGTGCCGTGATACCGGCCAGGCGGAGTTTGTCTTGCACGGCAGGATTGGACAAATAAGTTTGGATCCGATGCCGGATTGTGATGAAAAAATCGGACAGTATTCGAGTGTACCTTCTTAACGGATAATAATCCGGTAAGAAATGATGAAGTACGGCTTGCTGTATCGCCGGAGTAATCAGATAGCCGTATCGTTTACGGGTTAACGCCTGTGCCTGGGCGGATAAAGCCGGGCGTAATGTGGTGGGATTGGTTTCTGCGCTGGGCTCCATACAGTGATTATCCCGGGCGGAGTGGTGGCGAATGATTTATTGCTTTTAGATGCGTCATATTGCCGATAGTTCCACAATCTTTTGCCTGCCGTAGCAGGGGGACTTGTACTCACAGCGCATTTCATTGATCCAGAGTGTTTATCAGGTGCTGACGAGAAATCGAGCCATCTCAAACGGTGATATGTCCGTTTCAGCAGGCATGAAACGCATGGGAAGCGACTCAGGCAGTATGGCCGATAACGTGAAATCTTCAGGGTTAATCATGCCGGACAGTGGGTATGTGTCCAGAATATGAAGTGGTTTCCTTGTTGTAGGGCAATCAAGTATTGGTAATGGATAAGGTTTATCGGCTCGTTCGGCGTGACTTTCTAAAGAGGCCCGGAAATAGAATCTATTGGAAGTCGGACAATGTATAATCTGACCGGCTTCCCCAACTGTTGACGCCATCTCTTCCCAAGTTTCAAAGGATATTGGACATGTAATATCGTCGTAGCTGATCTCAGGTATTTTTACAGGGCCAGGGCGATCATCCCAGAAACGTTTCACTTTTCGCATAATGGGTCTAATCGCCCATAATTTCATGGTATTGGATGTTTCAAATGTATCCGTGAGTTTGCAACGGAGGTTTGTATAGATGGCTGCTATTTCGCCAGTTTGGCCAGGTTTTTGGGACGGGGGGCAAGCACTCAATAATCGAAAGATCAACTCTACTGAATGAAGTTGGTCGACAAGCGCTTGATATGAAGTTTCTGCGATCGTTTCGTCTGTTTCCTCTTGGGCTTTTATGAATTGAAGACTGTCATTATCAACACCGCTTAATACGATTTGATAATCGCCTTCAGGTACATATTTTTTCAGGCTTTCCAGCAATGGTGGGAGTTTATTGGATAGCTGATCGGATATCTGTGTCAGTTCGTGCCTGAAATAGTCAGGGATCCCTTCTTCCAGGTGATACTCTTGAACCATTTCTGCTAATTGCTCCAAAACATCATTCAGATCGGTAGTATCTTCTATGGATAAAGCGCCATTTAAACGTTGGAGTTTTATCTTATCCTCTTTATTGACATAACCTCTGATTCTATTCATAAGGGCGGTGTTTCTATTTTGATTTAAATAATCAATCAGGTCTGATCGTGCACGATCATATTCTGGATTGCCAGACGCGAGGGCTGACAAATCGTCAACTTCCTTGATCATGTGGGCAAGTTTTGCAATGTCATCGTCCGACAATGGCCACTGGGATCTCTGAGGCATCTCAAGTAGAGCCGTATGTAGTGCCCGGATATTGGACAGTAACTTAATTTCTACATTTGTATACCGATGCGGAATAGGGGTGTCGAGATGACTGGCCCTTAACGGTACCGCTGTGATCCCACCCGCTCCCTCGGGTGCGGTGCGTTGCACATCATGTATCCTGAGGCCAATGAGAATGGCTGCCCAGATTGATAAAAACAAAGATATTGGAATCAGGAAACAGGCAAACTCAATACCTAGCAAGATTCCTACTTCACCTAAACATAGAAAAAGCGGTGTTAATAATCCGGCAAACAGTCCGTTAATTACGAGCAGGACTACAATCGCAGCTAGAACAATGCCTATACATTTCAGGTTGTATTTCAGGTTGTCGGGCTCGAACTGTCGCTTAACGGCAGTAATTGTACGATCCACGAATTGCCGGAAAGGCGCTATTCTGGGCTGTGGCAGTTGTTCCGGGCTTAACAGGCGATCAATAGCCCCATCAATCCTGGTCACAGGAAGGCTGTTAAAGGGAATCACCGCCGGTGCATCATGATATCCAAAATAGGCTTGAGTATTGGGGTTTGAGGATAATGACGCAGCGGTTGCCATCGAGAATTTACCTTAACAATTATGGTTATTAGCTATGACAACGCAATGTATCGTTTAGTTTCCTGAAGGCTGTATATTATTTATTGATTTTTGTCGGCTTGACTGACAATGGCTGTCGCCGGTCCAGCCGCTTTCGTTGGTTATGGTGTATAACGCTATGGCTTATACCTTGGTCTGATCAGGCGTTAGTAGTCATCCTGTCCAGACAACGATACGAGTGGCAGGTTTATGTCTTCTTTACCGGATGCCCCGGCAACACACCGTAATCGCGAGCCGATCCTGACACAGCTGGATAAATACCTCACGGCACCCTCGACCGTGCTTGAGATAGGCAGTGGCACCGGCCAGCATGCCGTGCACTTTGCCAGCCATCTGCCCCATGTGACATGGATACCCACCGAATTGTCAGCCAATCTGTCAGGCGTTGAAGCCTGGCGTCAGCAGAGCGGTCTGGCCAATCTCATGGAATCCCTGGTGCTGGATGTCAGTCAGCCCTGGCCAGAAGGTCTGGCGGTTGATCATATCTTTACCGCTAACACGACGCATATCATGCCATCAGACGCGGTTGAACGGTTGTTTCAGGGCGCCGGTCGGCAATTACCCGCCAAAGGTTACCTGTTTCTCTATGGCCCCTTTAAGTATGACGGGCAGTTTACCAGTGCTTCCAATGCGGCGTTTGATCTTCAGCTGAGGCAGCGTGCGGCTCATCAGGGAATCCGTGATATTGAACAGCTGATCGCCTGGGCAGGGGATGCCGGTATGTTGCTGGTGGCGGATCACACCATGCCAGCCAATAACCAGTTCCTGGTTTTCCAGCGGACGGAATAAATCGACACTATCTCCCTATAGAAACCTTCATGGCCATTGTGCAACTCAGGCATTCCGGTTCTATGCTGGGAGGGGTTATATGATGGTTCTTTTCACTCTGTCGTTCATAACGGCAGCTTTCCTGAGCATTCAATTGCGTCGTTGTTCACTGTGGTCAGGTGTTATCAGGCATGGCTATGCGATTCCTGTTGCAGGCGCTGGAACCCCGGGTTTTACTTGATGCGGCCGGTCTTGCCACGCTGGCGGATACGTCACCCTCTCCGGTTGAACATCACGATATCAACCTGACGGATACCGATTACCTGGAGGTGGTAGACAGGCTGCTACGCAGCGTTGCTGAGACGAAGGCGCCTGAAATAGCCGATGCAGGATCCTCTTCCCGGAAAATGCAGGAGGATGCCACAACACCTCTGGTGATTGATGGTATCAGTGTCTCGCACCCCGTGGCGGAAGAGGTGCTTAGCCTGACCATCCGGGTTGCTGATAACAATCCCAAGGTCGACCCGGGAAGTCTGGACCGTATCTTGACCCTGGGGGATTCGACGGATGTGACCGTGACCCCGAATGCGGATGGACTCACTCTGGTCGGCACCTCAGCTGCGCTGAACCATGCGTTGACGGGAATGACGATTCTGCCCGCAGGCCATTTCAATGGCACCATGACCCTGACCTTCCAGGCAACGGATGACAGCGGTGATTCCAGTGACCCCCTGGCGGTCGATATCATGGTTCGCCCGGTGAACGACCCGGTAACGATTTCCGATGATATTCATCTATCAGCCCAGGAGGGCGGGACAGTTACCTTTGCGGCAGACCAGTTCGGGTTGCGTGATCCGGATATTGATACCGGTGACCAGCTCCTGCAGCAGATGACCGTGCGTATTGACAGCCTGCCCCTTGAAGGGCAATTGACCTTCAAGGGGAATCGGATGGTGGTGGGCACCACCTTTTCCTACGATCAGCTCGATAAGCTGGTGTATACCCATAACGGTCAGGATGTGTCGGCAGGAGAAACCGATCAGTTCCGTGTCACGGTTTTTGATGGTGCCGGAACGTCGGATGATGGCGATGTCATTATTGATCTGCAGCCGAAAAACCTGCCGCCGGCGATCAGTGTCGGTGATAACACCCTGTTTGAAGGCCAGGGAAAGGATCTAGGGTTGTCCTTACAGGATTCTGAAATCAGTCATGCGGATGCGCCTGAAAACGTGCAGGTCAGCGTCACAGGGGTGTCGGCAGGGTTAGCCAGTGAGGGCAGGTTGTTTCTGGATAATGATGGTGATGGTGTGTTCGGTGCCGGAGATACTGAACTGACCGTCGGTAGTATGTTTACCGCAGACCTGCTGGGCAAGGTCGCGTATGAGCATAATGGCGGGGAAACCGGAAACAATGGTGACTTGTCGTTTACATTGGCAGTCACGGATGCGGGTGGTGGCACCGGTGATGCGGGCAAGCTGACAGCCACTCAAACCATTGAGCTTGATATTCTGCCCGTCGATGATGACCCGGTTCTGGTGACGAATCATCCGATAACGGTCACACCCTGCAGTGCTACCCGTATTGATCGTGACCACCTGCGTTCAGAGGATATCGATAATCGTCCCTCGGAGCTGGTGTATACCCTCGAAAGTTCACCAGTATACGGCCTTGTTGTCGTCAATATCGGCGGTACCCCAAAAGAGGTGTCGGTTGGCGCAAGGTTTACGCAGAAGCAGATCGACGAAGGGGAGGTCAGTTACCTTCAAACCGCCAATGTGTCAGGGAGTGTCACCGATACCTTTATGTTCAGTGTGCGTGACTCCACGCTCAAGGCCTGGCCGAATCCCGGTGAGGAGGGCGGTGTACGCCACGGTGAGGGGCAACCGATAGCCACTGATAACCGCTTTACCATTCAGATTCCGGAACCTTCAACCAAACCCTGTGAAGGATTGTTACCCGAGGACGGGTTGGAAGAGTTGAAACCGACCTTTCCCGTGAACAATAACGAGGGTGCGCCCAAGCCGGTCATGACCATTGAAGGGGGCGAAGCGCTGATCACCAATGTGAATCTTAACTACAGCATGATCAGCAAGGATGGCACGGAAGAAACACCGCCTTCGGAAGTCCTCTTTACCGTGACCCGGTTACCCCCCAATGGCGAGCTGCAGGTTTACGATGGTGTGAAATGGGTTGAAGTGGGCAAGAACCTCATTGGCGGCCATGCCTGTGGTGAGCAACTGAATGACATCAAGTCTTACGGTTATTTTACCCAGCAGAATATTAACTCCAATTGTGTTCGCTTTGTGCATGACGGCAGTGAGGATCATGTCAGCAGCTTCGAGTTCTCCGTTGGGGATGGCGGTCCGAACCGGGCTTACGGAACCCTGGGGCTGGGGGCCATCCCTGTCAATGATCGGCCGGTCGCCAGGGGGGGCGAGCTGACGGTGATAGAAAAAGCCGGTACCCAGACCGGTATTGCTGCCATCACGGACAAACAGATCATGGCGACGGACGTGGATGGCAGTGAAGATTATCCCGTTATTACCGATGTCAGGGGACAACCGGTTGCCGTCAGGCAGGGCGGTTTGCTGGCCGAGGTCTATGATACCGGCGCAGCCCTGAGCAAACTGTCGGATATTGAAGCCCTGACCCATCAGGAGCCGGACAGTTTTTTCACCGCAACAACCTTCAGCTACACAGACCATGGCAGGCATACCCTGTCAGACTTTCTGGGCGTAGAAGACAGTCATACCCTGTTTGGCAACCCGGATGCCCATCTGCATACCATGGCGTTCCGTTTCAGCGGTTACATTGACCTGAAAGCCGGGGACCATCATTTCTCTGTCGGGTCCGATGACGGTTTTGTCCTGCGTGTCGGTGGCCGGGATATCAGTCGGTACGACGGTAACCGACCTTACAGTCGTGATAACAAGGGCAGCGGTGATTTCCACGTCGACCGCGACGGGCTCTATCCTGTCGAGCTGATCTATTGGGAAAATGGCGGTAAGGCGAAGCTGGATGTGGAGCTGGAGGGCCAGTCTATTAACCCGGATATCCTGTTTAAGCCGAGTGCAGCAGTCGAGCCCGAAGGTCAGGACATCTATCAATCATTAACCGATGTCGATGGACGATCCATTTCGGTCTGCCGGGGAGGGCTGCTTGGGGAGGTCTTCGATACGGGCGGGAGTCTTCTGGGGGATTGGATTGAAACCCTGGCCAGTCTTAACAGCATTGCCAGCGCTGAACGATTGATGTCGGAGCCGCCGGATGGTGTCTTCAAGGCGTCCAGTTTTCACTACACGGATCAGGGGCGTCATAACCTGCAGGATTTTCTGGGTACGACAGATGCCCAGAGCCTGAGAGGAGGGAACAAGCAGGCCGCGCTAACGACCATGGCATTTCATTTTCGCGGATACATTGACCTTTTTGCTGGCGAACATCAATTCGATATTGGCTCGGATGATGGCTTTCGATTAAACATCGATGGCCAAACCGTTAGCCAACACGACGGCAACCGTGCATACGCCAAAAGTCAGGGAACGTTCACGGCAGCGAAAGCCGGCCTTTATCCCATTGATCTGGTGTATTGGGAAAACGGTGGTGATGCCCGACTGACGGTTGAGATGGATGGAAAAGCGCTGGATCCTGACCGACTCCATGCGTTGCCTTTCCCGGTGGAGCAGAAAGGTCGGGATACTGATTCTGTCGGGTATATCGAAGGATTGCCGGACGACCTCTGGTTCAAGATCCGGGACCTTCCCCGGCAGGGCGTGCTGGAATACTGGGATGGCAGTGCCTGGGCCGCGGTCACGACGACCCAATGGTTCAGTGCGGAACGGGTAAAAACGGCCGCTGGCGGTTATGACAGTGGGCTGCGCTATCGCCACTCAGGTAAAGATCAACCGGTCAATCTTTCTGATTCCTTTGTTTTTGATGTCAGGGATGATCTGGGAAAGCCGGTAACGCCCTTTGATGTCAGGGACAGCATTTCTCCTCCTTCATCCAGTCATCTGAGTAACCCGGCCACGGTAACGATCTGGGTGGCGCCCTGGAATGACCCGCCCTTGATCCCCACCACACCGGATGCACCGGATATTAATGGACAGGATATGTTCGGGCAGGATGCAACGGCGATCAATCACACCCTGGTGCTGGCGGAAGGGGAGACGGGGGTGATCAGTGCCCAGCAACACCTGCATGCCATTGACTCTGACAACAATGAGAACCAGCTCCGCTACAGGCTCAGGGAATCGGTGTCGCACGGGCAGCTCATGCGAGGCAGTCGTGTGCTTGAGGCGGGTGATGTGTTCACCCAGGCAGACATCAATCGAGGTTTGATTTCGTATAAACATGATGGCAATGAGGATCATCGTGATCAGTTTCGTTTCGTCGTGAGTGATGGTCTGGCGGAATCTCCTCTTTCAACCTTTGCGATCGACATTATCCCCCGCAATGACTTTGTCACATTGAATGCACCCAAGCAGGTGGATGGTCGTGGTAGTGCGACGATTGATCTCAGGGGCAAAATTCTGGTGGAGGATGTGGATCTCGCTGCGATCGATACCGGCGAAACGGATCAGCTGACCCTGTTTCTTCGCCTGACGCTGAAAGGTGAGAGTGCGTTATATGACGAAGCGAATCTCCATCTGGACAAACCCGCAGGCCTTTTTCTATTCGAGCGGGGGAATGATTCACCCTCCATTGGTATGACGGGAACCCTGGCGGATATCCAGACTGCGTTGGGAAGCCTGATTCTTCGTATCGATGATACTGCAGGTGATCGCGGTGACAAGGATGCCATCCTGCAACTGCATGTGACGGCTGATGATCGGCTCTATCAGAATGGTGAGCTGGTGCAGCCTGACCAGATGGCGAATGGAGGGCGGGTCAATGAGAACGGTACGCCGGTGAATGAATCGAATAACACGGTCAGCCGGGCTATCGATATTCTGGTGTCTACAGAGAATGATCCTCCGGTGATTACGGCACCGCAACAGATCAGTGCCAGGGAGGATGAGCCTTTCACTTTCACTGGAGACAACGCGGTTTCGATCAGTGACCCTGATGCGTTTGGCAGTGCCGTCAATGTCACCCTGACGGTGGAACATGGAAAGCTGAAGGTTGAAGGGCACCATGACAGTGCAATCGCGTTATCGGATTCACTCTCAAAAATTAACCGTTTGTTGGCCAACCTGGAATACCAGGGAAATCAGGATTACAACGGCCCGGATCAACTAACCATTGTTGTTGATGACCAGGGGTATCACGGTGATCAGCCGGCAAAGACAGACAGTCAGACTATCGCGATTGATGTGATACCGGTCAATGATCCGCCGGTTCTGGCGGTGCCGGGTGTTCAGACACTTGGCACCAGTACCAGCCTGATTTTCAGTCCGGCCAACGGCAATCCTATTACGGTTGATGAACCGGCGGATAAGCCCTATCCGTCGTTCACTGACCAGATTGAAGTCACCCTGACGCTTGATGATGCCAGTGGTCAGCTCAATCTGTCTGCGTCATCCGGAGTGACGATCACTGATGGTGCCGAAGGTACCGCTGCCATGACATTCCGGGGAACGCTGGCCAAGGCCAATGCCGCACTGAATGGGCTGAGGTATACCCCTTCGGCGGCAAATCTGGATCGTACGGTCATTCTTACCGTTAATGTGGATGATCTGGATAACGGCCAGAACAATCCCCTGCGCGTTGTCTCTGACCAGATTCTCATCAACGTCAGTGCTGTCAATGATCCGGCCTGGGTTACCGTGGCAGATGAGAAGGTCACCATTAATGAAGACAGCCCCTGGGGGCCATTAACGACAATTACTGTCTTTGATGTGGACGACTTTGGCGGAGAGATGGCGCTGACCATTCATGCGGCATCAGGCGCTCTTAAAGTCGATTCTGCCTATGCGTCGATGGTTACTGAAACCGCGCCTTATCTGATCACGCTTACCGGTACGAAAGATAACATCAATAAGGCACTGACGACGCTGCAATACCGCCCGGCGCCAAACCTGCACGCGGCGCTCAATGTGCGTTTGATTGTCGATGACAAAGGTCATACCGGTTTGCCGGGCGAAGCATCAAAAGAAGTCAGTTTTGTGATTGATGTTCGCTCTGTTAATGATGCTCCCGTTGCCAGTGGTTCTGCACAGATTCCTGCGGTTCTTGAAGACACACAGGCTGCGAATATTTATGGTTCGTCGCTTATTTCATTACTGCGTGGGAACTATGACGATGCAGTGGATGACTGGTTCCCCCAGATGCATGCAACGCCCCTGACCTATGTAGCGTTCATAGGTAACCTGTCCAATGCACAACAGGGAACATGGCAGGTGGGCGATGGTGCAGGGCGTTGGCTGGATATTCCTGCCGGGTTGAACAATCAGCAGGCTTTTCTGGCAAGGTCCGATCATCTGCTGCGCTTTGTGCCCGCTACCGATTTCCACGGTGTACCGGGTCATCTGGAAGTGCGCCTTGGCGATGGTTCAGTGCCGGATCTGGCCATGAGCACAGCCTCCTCGGATCTCAAGAATCCTGAAACAACGGGCGGCGTGGGAAGGACCGGTGTCTGGTCTGTCTCGGTGGTTACGATTGATACCCGTGTGACATCGGTGAACGACAGGCCCTCTGCTGCGTCTGGTGCCCGTCTCGCTGCCGTTGCTGAAGATCATAAAAATCCACCGGGGGAACGTGTCGACAATCTGTTCCGTCCTGTCTACAGCGATGACATTGATAATCAGACAGCGATTGCCGGTGGAGAGAAAGCGGATACACCGATGGGGGGGATTGCGGTTGTGGGAAACGCCGCCACTCCGTCAGAAGGGCTTTGGCAGTATACGACAGGCAGTGGCTGGCAGACGATCCCTGTCGTATCCGATCAACAGGCACAACTCCTGCCGAATGAGGCAAAGCTGCGTTTCCTGCCGGCAACTGATTTCAATGGTGAGCCGGGTGTGTTGTCCGTTCGGCTGTCAGACCAACCGGTGGTATCTAACAGAAGGGATATTTCTGGTGCATTAGGTCCGACAGACCAGTGGTCATTGCTGACATCGCTCAAGACGAAAGTGATTGCCGTTAATGATGCCCCGGTACTCACTGGGTTTGGCGGTACGGTGATCTATACGGAGGGGCGGGATCTTGGCGTGCCCGTCATCCTGGCATCATCCGGGGCAGTGAGTGATGTGGAACTCATACTTCGGGGTGAAGACGACTTTGAAAGTGCAACGCTCGTCGTGCAACGGGCTGGCGGCGCCAATTCACAGGATCAGTTTGACTTTGATTTCACCGGGAAGGGATTGGTTTTATCGGGTTTGCAGATTGTTGAGAGTACTGCAGGCGCAGTTGCTGATGTGACGAACAACAGGGGTGGGCGCCTGGCAATAGAGTTCTTGAAGCCTGCGAATAAGGCCATTGTGGATAAGATTATCCAGAGCATTACATTCGCGAATACGGATGACTCTCTGGCGGCTGGCATGACGCAAAATATCGCCATCAATTTCCACTTCGATGATGGCAATGACCCTGCCGCCTTACCCCAGGGAACCGGTGTGAGAGAAACAACGGTATCGGTTACCGTGCGAATGGTGGGCACCAATGATCCACCGATTGCCCGTGATGATGTCAATACCTGCACTGCCGATTCAGCACTGGCCGTTGAGTTCCACGAAGGTGTGTTGGTGAACGACAGTGATCCGGATATCGGTGACCAGTTGAGTGTGATCAGTGTCGCGGGACGGGATATGTCTGGGCAAGCGGTCTCCGTTAATGAAGGACAGCTTGTCAAAGGAGACAATGGTGGTTTTTTTGTCATAAATGCAGATGGCAGTTATCAGTTTGATCCGGTGGGTGATTTTTCCTATTTGTCGAAAGGAGAAAGTGCTGAAACAGCGGTTATCTATACCATCAGTGACTCCCAGGGGCTGAATGCCCAGGCCAGTTTGACCATTACTGTCACAATGGGCGACAAACCGCCGGATCCTCCTCATCCGTTTGGTAAGGTAATAGCCATAGATAATCTTGGCACGGTCACCCGTGACCGTGTACTGAGTGCGATAGGGAATGTGATCACCGATGATGATGGTTTTGGGGTGGACATAGGCTCGGGCAGGTTGCATGTCTTTGAAGTGAATAATTGTTCACTGTGTATTGGGCAGTTTATCCAGGGCGACTATGGTCGTTTGAAAGTGACCTGGAACGGCGACTATGTCTATGAACTGGATAACGACAGTGCTGATGTGAGGGCTATGCTTCCGGGACAGCGCTACACTGACCAGTTTACTTATACCGCAGGACTTTCGGTTGGACATTCTTCCGTGCGGGATCAGGCAATGTTGACCATCTCGGTGATAGTGCCACAGGATCCGTATATTCCCCCGTATGAAAAGCCGACTCCGGTGACACCTGATCGCCCGGATCGTGATCAAGAGAATCCATTCGGCCAGGAAACGGCCGTTATACCGGGTATTGGCATTACCCTGTTACGTTTTCCCGAAGATCCCCGTTTAAATCCCCTCCGCTTGTCTGCATTACTGCCTGATCAGCTGGTCACAGAACATCTCTACCGTTTTGCGATTCCTTCCGGCGCCTTTGAGCATACTGATCGCTCTCAGCAGGTGCGACTGGAGGCCAGCCTGGCGGACGGATCCGGTTTGCCCGACTATATTCAGTTTGACTCGGAAAACGGGGTCTTTGTTGTCAATGCGGATGCGGCGCGAGCACTGGGGGTCGATCACCTGGACATTCTGGTGCGGGGTCGCGACCAAACCGGTAATGAAGCGGCGACCACCTTTGCCATAAGCTTCATGCAGCAGGCTGAAGCACCAGCGGCAGCTGACGTAGAAACACTGGATGATCTGGAAGCACCGGCGGCGGGTAATCCTGATGATTCATCGTCAGCAGAAGAACGTAATAGCGATTTGGACAAGATGCACTTCCCCGGTGATGCGTCTTACACGCCCCCTTCCGGATCGTCATTCCACGGTGCAGGGTTGGATCAGCAGCTCCGGCAGGCAGTGATGACCACGGGGTTTGTTTTCCAGCGTGACCAGTTGCTGGCGCATCTCTCGGCAGGGGAGTGACCTGGGCGAGTCGGATGCTGAAACGGGAACAGGCAAACGATGTTGCTGACGAACAAGGTGCTTGTGTTGGTGGGAGCAGGATTACTGACCGGCTGCACGGTCGCTCCCGCACCGATACTGCAGGATGACCGAACCCGGTCAGCCCAGATTGATCAGGCGTTAATCCATGCCTCACAGGAGCCTGTCGGCTCTGGCATGAGCCTCAGTGAGGCGATGGCCAGGGCGCTGAAATACAATCTGGATAATCGCGTCAAACTGATGGAGCAGGCGCTGTCCCAGCGAAATTTTGATCTGGTCAAAATGGATATGCTGCCGATACTGGCGGCCTCTGCCGGTTATCTCAATCGTGATAATACGAATGCCTCAACCAGTGTGTCGATTGAAACCGGCAACGTCTCGCTGGAACCTTCCACCTCTCAGGATCGTGAACGTAAGATCGCGGATTTGAAGTTTGCCTGGAATGCCCTGGATTTCGGTGTCAGTTACCTGCGTGCCCAGCAGGAAGCGGATCGTTATCTAATCGCGCGTAATGAGCGGCAGAAGGTGATGCTTCGGCTCTTACAGCAGACACGGGCTACTTTCTGGCGTGCGGCGGTTATGCAACAGATGTCAGATGAAATTGACAGCCTGCTGGCCCGTGCCGAACGCTCAGCCGCCAGCCTGCGACAGGTGCGGCGGGAAAAACTGAAAATGCCGCTGGGAACCCTGCAAAATCTTCGTGGATTACTGGATATCGTCAGTGAACTTGAACAGATGCAGCAGACAGTGAATGCGGCCAATGTGGAGTTGGCCGTCTTGGTGAATATTCCGCCCGGTGCACATGTCACGCTAGATTGTCCCGAAACTTTGCCGGCATTGCCCGTCGCGCCCTCTGATATGTCAGCCCTTGAACTGACGGCATTGGCCAATTCCATGGATTATTCCAACCAGTTGTACAACGCCCGTATTGATCAGCGGGAGACACGAAAGGAATTGCTGCGACTCTGGCCGGGCGTGGAGTTTGCCTATACCGGAAACTATGACAGCAACAGCTATCTGTATCACCAGGGATGGGGGGAAGCCAGCATCCGGGTGTCGTGGAATATTTTCCGGTTGCTGTCGCATCGGGATATTGAAGCCCAGGGAGAGGCGCGTATGCAGTTAACGGATGCGCGTCGCATGGCTGTGAATATGGCGGTCATTGCCCAGGTTCATCTGGCCTGGCAGCATTACCAGAATACCCTCAATCGCTATCAGCGTGCCGGTGAGTTTTATGGCATTGACCAGGATATCGCGCGCCTGACCGGTCAGGCCATGAGGAGCCAGGCTGCCAGTGATATGGAACGTATACAAAGTGAAGCCCGCGCCCTGCGTTCTTCCATGAATCGTTTGCTGGCCTATGCCGAGGCGCAGGACGCCTGGGGCGCCATGTTGTTTAGCCTTAATCTCGATCCGGTGCCGGAGGATTACCAGCAATGGTCAGTGGCGGATATCAGTCATGCCCTTGATATGACCTATGCACGCTGGGAGTCTGGCGCCATACCTACCGTGCAGGCAATCGCTCACAATGAGCCTGACGCTTGCCCATTGAAGGTCGATAAGAAAACGCCGTTATTCAGAAATCTGTAATCAGAATCTGGGCAGCAACAATAAAACTCCAACCTTGAATCTGCCAGAACCGACATGCCTGGATAGTGCAAGGGTGACCTTTACACTTTCTTGACCATACGTATAGAATTGCGCGACAAAAATAATACAGGTCAGGTGTGAAACATGTCCCGCAAGATGCTACTGCAGGCGCTTGAGCCCCGTGTTCTTCTTGATGCCGCTGGTCTGGTGACGGCGGCTGAAACCGCACAGCCCACGGGTGGCTTTGAGGCAGGGACAGAGAACAAGAACTCACAGGATCATACACCTGCAGCCTTTGCTGCTATTGCCGACACGACAGTACCGGCCATCAGTGACAGTCAGGACTCTAAACGTAAAACCGTTGAAGATGCTGATACGCCGATCAGTATTGATGGCATCACGGTCAGCGATGCGAAAAAAGATGATGTCCTCACACTGACCATCTCAGTGGCAGATAACAATGATCAGGCCAATCCCGGCGCGATTGAGCAGCTGCTGCAGTTTGACAGTACTGCAGACCTCGCTGTTGTTGCTCAGAATGGCACCTATACCCTGACAGGTAGTGCGGATGCGATTAATAAGGCGCTATCTGGCTTGAGTGCCCAACCGGCTGAGCACTATAACGGAACGATCACGCTCACGTTTTTGGTGACCGATGAGGCTGGTAATACCGGTGATGCCCATACGGTCGATATCGAAGTCACTGCCGTGAATGATCAGCCGACGTTGTCTGATTCGATACAGATCCCGGTCAGTGAAGGCGGGTCACTGATATTTTCGGATGATGCATTGGGTCTGATTGACCCGGATATCACCACCGGCAACCAGGTTGAAGAGCAGATGATCATTCGGATCGATCGTCTACCCAGCAATGGAACGCTGACGTTGAATGGCAATCTCGTCGTTGCCGGTACCACCTTTTCCTATGACCAACTTGATCAGCTGGTGTATACCCATGACGGCTCTGATGTGGCCGTGGGTGACACAGATGCGTTTACTGTCACGGTGAATGACGGTGCCGGAGAATCGTCGTCTGCGAATGTAACGCTTAACCTGCAGCCAGTGAATCAACCCCCTGCTGTGAATCATCCGGGCGGTAGCCTCTTTGAAGGGCAAAGTACCCATCTTGGATTAACACTGATGGATCGTGAAAGCCAGCATGCTGATGTACCTGGCGATACGTTAGTAGAGATCACCGATATGTCGGATGGACTGACTGCCGAGGGTCGTCTGTTTCTGGACAACGATGGGGATGGCAAGTTCGGTGTTGGTGATGTTGAACTTGTATTGAACAGTACATTCTCTGCCGATCAGCTGAGTCGCGTCGCGTTTGAACATAACGGGAATGAAACCGGACTGAGTGGTGCATTGGCATTTTCGATGTCATTGACGGACAGCGGCGGCGGTGAAGGCGCGGCAGGCAGCCTGACCGGTTCATCAACGGTCAATCTGGATATTACACCGGTCAACGATGATCCCGTGCTGGATATCAACAACGGCGCGACTGTGAATCCCGGTGGCTATGTGGTCATCACCAAGGATGATTTGTTAGTTACCGATGTGGATAGTATCGACAAACACCTTGTGTATACCCTGGAACAAATGCCGGAACATGGTCTTTTGCAGGCCTATATACCTTAACTCCCGCTTAACGATCTGAAGAAGTAAGGCTAAATTGAATGAAGAGAGCGTCCCCTGTGCTCTTCAGGCAAA